>NZ_JBVINN010000038.1:0-90055 GCF_055579305.1 Kitasatospora sp. NPDC032757
CCTCCCCCGACCCTCCTCCAGAAAACAACACCCTCTCAACTGTCCCCCCCCCCCCCCCCTATTCCCCCACAAGCGTCGACCGGGGGTGGGGGTTCCCCCCCCCCCCCCCCCCCCCCCCCCACTCCCCCGGCCGGATCAAAAGCACCCGACGCACGCAGGGCCGCGCCTCACGGGACACACCACATGCAGGGCCGCGCCGCCGCTTCGCGGGGAGGACATCCGCCCGCAGCGCTCAACAAAAGACAAAGGCAAGGAGGTTGCCCACTCCTTGCCACTCTCAACTTATAGCGCACCAGGGGGCTTGCGGCAAGGCCCTGGTCGTACAGCAGAATGACCGGCCTGAGCCGGGTTCTGTGGAAGTTGACGGGGGTTTGTGATGATCGACGTGATCGTGGCCGGCGCTGGACCGACCGGGCTGATGCTGGCCGGCGAACTCCAGCTGGCCGGGGTGCGGACGGTCGTGCTGGAGAGGCTGGCCGAGCCGACCGGGCAGTCCCGCGCACGCGGCCTGCACGTGCGCAGCATCGAGGTGCTGGACCAGCGCGGCATGCTCGACCGGTTCCTCGCGGTCGGCGAGAAGTTCCAGGCCGGCGGGTTCTTCGCCGCCATCGTCAAGCCCTGGCCGGGCCGGGTGGACACCGCGCACCCGTACGGCCTCGCCATCCCGCAGACGGTCACCGAGCGGCTGCTCACCGAGCGTGCCGTCGAGCTCGGCGCCGAGATCCGGCGCGGCTGCGAACTGGTCGGGCTGAGCCAGGACGAGGACGGGGTGAGCGTCGAACTGGCCAGTGGGGGCACCTCCGCCATTGACGGCGTAGCCGGCGGGGGAGGCGCCCGGCTGCAGGCCCGCTACCTCGTCGGCTGCGACGGTGGCCGCAGTGTGGTGCGCAAGCTGCTCGGCGTCGGCTTCCCCGGTGAGCCCACCAAGGTCGAGACGCTGTTGGGTGATGTGGAGGTGACGGCGGAGCCGGCGGCGATGGCCGCCGTCATGGCCGAGATCCGCAAGAAGCACGTCCGGTTCGGCGCCGTTCCCCTGGGGGACGGAGTGTTCCGCGTCATCGTTCCCGCCGAAGGGCCGGCCGAGGACCGGACGGCCGCGCCGACCTTCGAGGAGTTCAAGGAGCGGCTGCGGGCGTTCGCAGGCACCGACTTCGGCGCGCACTCACCGCGCTGGCTGTCCCGGGTCGGCGACGCGACCCGCCAGGCCGAGCGCTACCGGGTCGGCCGGGTGCTGCTGGCCGGCGACGCGGCGCACATTCACCCGCCGACCGCCGGACAGGGGCTCAACCTCGGTGTCCAGGACGCGTTCAACCTCGGGTGGAAGCTGGCCGCCGAGGTCAACGGCTGGGCGCCGGAGGGGCTGCTGGACAGCTACCACGCCGAGCGGCACGCGGAGGGCGCCCGCGTGTTGGGCAGCACCCTCGCGCAGGGCGTGCTGCTCGAGGACACCGCGGGCGCCAGGGCGTTGCGGGAGTTGTTCTCCGAGCTGCTGGACTTCGAGGACGTGAACCGCTCCGTGACGGAGATGATCACCGCGGTCGGGGTCCGTTACGACCTCGGCGAGGGCCACGACCTGCTCGGCCGGCGGCTGCGGGATGTGACGCTGAAGCAGGGGCGCCTGTACGAGCTGATGCGCGGCGGCCGCGGGCTGCTGCTCGACCGGACCGGCCTGCTCTCGGTGGAGGGCTGGGCGGACCGGGTCGACCACGTCGTCGACGTCAGCGAGGAGTTGGACGTCCCCGCGGTGCTGCTGCGGCCGGACGGCCACGTGGCGTGGGTCGGTGACGACCAGCAGGATCTGCTCGGTGTGCTGCCACGCTGGTTCGGCGGCGCCGCCGGCTGAGCGCGCGGTCGCGGCCCGAAGGAGTGAGGCCTCGGCCGGGGCGACGGGCCGGCCGGTTCCGTCGAGCGGCGGGAGCGGCCGGGGGAGCCTCAGCCCTCCTCCAGCACGGCCCGGATCACGTGCCGGGCGTTCCGTGCCATCGCCGGGTTGGTCCTGCGGTGGTACGGCAGGGCGATGAGCGCCTGGGAGAGGGTCAGCCCCCGGCCGCGGGTCCAGGTGGCGTCGTCCACCCCCAGGGCCTCGCGGAAGGTCTTGCGGGCGTCGGCCGGCAGCAGGTTCCACGCCGGGAAGAGGTCGCAGGCCGGGTCTCCCACGCCGGTGCAGCCGAAGTCGATCACGGCGCTCAGCCTGCCGCCGGCCACCAGCAGATTGCCGGGCATGAGGTCGGCGTGCAGCCACACCGGCGGCCCGTCCCAACCCGGGGCCCGCAGGGCCTCCTCCCAGGCGGCGGTCACGGCAGCACCGTCGACGCCCTCCTCCGGGAGGCCGCGCAGTGCCTCGATCGCCCGCCGGGTCGCCGCGTCGAGCGCGGCGAGCGGCCCGCCGCGGTAGGCGGGCGGCGCACCCGGCAGGGTGACGGCCCGCATCGCGGTCACGAACCCGGCCAGGTCCTCGGCCAGCAGCACGGGCTCGCTCAGGTCGCCCGCCTCGGGGTGCTCCCCGGCGAGCCAGCGGTACACCGACCACGGCCAGGGGTAGCCCTCGGCGGGCTCCCCGGCCCCGAGGACCTCGGGGACGGCCGTGGGGAGCAGGGGCGCGAGGCGCGGGAGCCACCTCCGCTCCATCGACACGTCCTCGGCACCGCCGCTCGTCATCGGCAGCCGTACGACCATCGCGTCGCCCAGTCGGTAGACGGCGTTGACCGTGCCGCCGGACGGCAGCCGCTCCACCGCGAGCCCGGCCCACTGCGGGAACTGCGCGGCGACCAGCCGCCGGACGAGGGTCTCGTCGATGGGGTGCCGGCCGGAGTGCATCTGCCCTGTGCTCATGGGGTGCCATCCGACCGCGAACCCCGGGAGGCGTCAACCGCTTTTCGGGCCGGCGCCACAGCCGGCCCCGCAGCCGGCACCACAGGTACCCGCAGCCGGACCCGACCGGCGGCACCCCCGGGTGACAGGACCGCAGCGCCAGGACGCTCATGATGGCGGTACGCCACAAGTCGTTCCGGTTCTGGGACAGTTACGCGGGAATGAAGTGTTTCCGTACCACCCCGGCAAGCCTTCCTCCTGCACCTGACAACGATTCACACTGCTGTCATGCGAACTGCTCTACGCGCGTTGAAGACCCGCGCCGCCTCCGTTGCCGTTGTCGGCCTGCTCACCCTCGCCCCCACCGCGGTGTCCGCCACCGAGGCCCACGCCGCCGTCAGCGGCAGCGTCTGCCTGTCCGACCTGCCGAGCCAGGCCTGGGACACCCTGGACCTGATCGACGCCGGCGGCCCGTTCCCGTACTCGCAGGACGGTGTCGTCTTCCAGAACCGGGAGCGCATCCTGCCCTCCAAGTCCTCCGGCTACTACCACGAGTACACCGTCATCACCCCGGGCAGCCCGACCCGCGGCGCGCGACGGGTCATCACCGGCCGGGTCTACCACGAGGACTACTACACCTCGGACCACTACGCGAGCTTCTACAAGGTCGACTGGGGCTGCTGACCGCTCCCCTCCCCTCCCTCCCCGCCCCTGCGACCCCGGGCGGCCGGTCGGCGGGTGCGGTTGCTGTGGCCGTCCCCGCCGACCGTCCGTCCCCGCCGACCGTCCGTCCGTGCGGACCGAAGGCCCCGCCCTCACCCCGGCTCCGGGCGTCCCGCCTCAGCCCCGGACGTCGGAGCGGCTGCGTTCCAGGGTGAAGGTGTCCACCGGGGTCAGGTCACCGTGCGGGCCGTCGAAGGTGTAGTACGTCACCCGCATGCGGGTGCGGCCGCTGCGGCGGTCACCGGGGTCGACGTCGAAGGCGGCGAAGCCGTGGGTGTGCTTGCGGTCCTGGACGGCGGCCCAGGGGGCGTCCTCGGTGACCCAGATCGACTCGCGGTACGGCGCGGGCGGGCGCGGCTTGTCCTCCAGGGCGACGACGACCCGGCCCTTGGGCTGCTCGAACAGGTCGTCCTGGGTGGTGGCGGCGTTGCCGCCGGCGCCGATGATCATGTGGACGGTGCCGCGGTCGGTGTCGATCAGGTCGAGCCGGGTGTCGGACGGCACCGGGGTGCGGGTGTCGTTGGGGAGGGTCCCGCGGACGGGGTGGGAGCGCTCGTAGTAGTGCTCGTGGCCGCTGACGACGAGGTCCACACCGTAGGCGTCGAACAGCGGGCCCCACGTCTCGCGGATCCCGAGGTCGCTGCCGCTGCCGTGGAGGGAGCTGGAGATCATCGGGTGGTGCATGCAGACGACGATCCAGTCGACCGCCCGGCTGTCCCGGGCGGCCCGCAACTCACGCTCCAGCCAGCGCTGCTGGGCGCCGCCGGAGTAGCCTCGCAGGTAGGTCTCGCCGCTGTTCTGGATCGCCACGTCGTCGTTGGCGAGGCTGATGAAGCGGACCGC
Organism: Kitasatospora sp. NPDC032757; assembly: GCF_055579305.1. Classification (NCBI taxonomy): domain Bacteria; kingdom Bacillati; phylum Actinomycetota; class Actinomycetes; order Kitasatosporales; family Streptomycetaceae; genus Kitasatospora; species Kitasatospora sp. NPDC032757. The sequence goes on from NZ_JBVINN010000038.1 coordinate 4,378, forward strand.
GCCGACGGTGAACGCGTACCACATCCCGCGGGTCTCCTCGTCGAGGGAGGCCGAGGAGTCGGGCAGCGTGAAGTACGTCTGGTAGCCCTCGGCGCCGATCGGGCCGTTGCCGGCCTCGTTCTCGTGGTTGCCGGCGCACGGCATCCACGGGCGCAGCCTGGTCGAGCGGCTGTTGTTGATGAACCAGTCCGCCCAGGTCGCGACCCGGCTCTGCCCGTGGCGGCCGCTGTACGAGGCGTAGCAGAGGTCCCCGTTGACGAGGTTGAACAGCGGGCCGACCCGTTCGACGGCCGCCACGATGTCGGCGGACGCCGCGGTCCCGACCTGGCTGCTGGTGAACACGGGGTACCGGCCGAGCGGCGAGGGGACGCCGTCCGGGAACACGACCTGCCGCCGGAGGTTGGGGGTGGCCTGGTCGCCGAAGCTGGTGAAGGTGAAGGCGGCCCGGCCGCGCGGCGCGGTGGTGAAGGATCCCGTCTCGGGGCTCGCCCCCTCGTGGCCGGCGGCGTACAGGTAGGTGGTCGCCGGACGGAGCCCGGAAAGCCGGGCGTGGTGGACGTACACCTCCTCCTTGGAGAGCGCGTCCCGGTAGGTCCGCGTCTCGGCGTCGGCCACCCGGCCGAGGCCGCCGTCCGGCGACCCGAGCCGGACGTGCGGACGCCGCACCGACTGCGGGGTGATCCAGGAGACGATCATCTCGGACGAGGCGTCCGTCCCGAACTGCAGGTGAAGCCCGCTCACGCTCGGCGCCCCGAGCCGGTGCGGGGTGGACTGGAGCAGCGGGGTGGCACCCGGCGCCGCGTCCGGGGCGGGCGCCGCCGCTGCGGCGGGCGCACCGGCCGCCACCAGCGCGGCACCGGCCGCCGAGGAGCCTCTGAGGATCGACCTGCGCGCGATGTCCATGGAACTCCACTCCCCCGGTGGGCTGTTGACGTCGCAGCACTCTAACGTCATGGACATGCAGAGATGAACCCCTATCCACGGGAGACGCGGCCGGCACCGCCGCGGACCGGGCCCGCTATCATGCGTGGACGCCAGACCGGCCGACGTCCCGCCCCGCGCGGATGACAGCCGTTCAGTTCACCGGAGGGGACCGGATGTTCGACGCCAGAGGCTCCAGCGATGTGACCGACCTCCAGACCGACCGTCCGCATCCGGCCCGCATCTACGACTACTGGCTCGGCGGCAAGGACAACTTCCCGCCCGACCGGGCCGCGGCCGAGCACGCCATCGCCGCCGCCCCCGACATCCCGCAGGCGGCCCGCGAGAACCGCGCCTTCCTTCGCCGCGCCGTCCGGCTCTGCGTCGAGGCGGGCGTCCGCCAGTTCATCGACATCGGCTCCGGCCTGCCCGCCCAGGGCAATGTGCACGAGGTCGCGCAGGAGATCGCCCCCGACGCGCGGGTCGTCTACATCGACAACGACCCGATCGTGCTCGCCCACGGCCGGGCCCTCCTCTCGGACAAGCGCTCCACCACCGTCCTGACCGGCGACCTCCGCGACCTGGACGAACTGCTGGACCGCCCCGAGCTGCGCAGGCTGATCGACCTCTCGCAGCCGGTGGCCGTCCTGCTCCTCGCCGTCCTGCACTTCGTCGACGACGACCACGCCCGCGCCGCGGTCCGGGCGATCCACAGCCGGCTCGCCCCGGGAAGCCACCTGCTGGTCTCCCACAGCACCTCCGAGGGCAACCCGCAGCGGGCCGCCGAGGTGGCGAAGACCTGGGACAACACCGCGTCGGGGATCACCGACCGCGGCCGCACCGCGGTCGAGGGGCTCTTCGACGGCTGGGAGCTCCTGGAGCCCGGCGTCGACTTCGTCCCGCTCTGGCGGCCGGACGGCCCGACCACCGGCACCACCCGCTGGATGTACGCCGGCGTCGGCCGCAAGCACTGAGGACCGACCGGCGCGTGGGCCGTATGCCCGATATTTACCTTGTATCCTTGGTCCCATCTCGTCCCATCCGCCTGACCGGCGTGCGAGGAGTGCGGACATGGTGGAGCTGGACGGTCCCGAGAAGCGGCGGCGCCTGAGCCGCCCGCTGGTGCTCGCGGCCGCCGTCGCACTGGTGGACCAGGAGGGGCTGGCGGCACTGACCATGCGCCGCCTGGCCACCGGCCTCGGCGTCGAGTCGATGGCGCTCTACCGCTACACCCCGGGCAAGGAGGCGCTGCTCGACGGGCTGGTCGAGGCGTTCTTCGCCGAGATCAACGACCGGCTGCGCAGCTCGGCCGAGGCGGTCCGGGGCGCCACCCCCGCCGATCCCGCGGTCCCGGCCTGGCGCGCGGAGCTGCAGCGGATCGCCCGCGCCTTCGCCTCGGTCGCCCACGCCCACCCCGCGATCCTGCCGCTGGTGGCCACCCGGCCGCTCATCGTCCCGGTGGCCCGCCGCCCCGCGCCGGCGCTCCAGCTCACCGAGCACATCCTCGCCGTGCTGGGCCGGGCCGGGTTCGACGACTCCGCCGCGCTCACCGTCTACCGCGCCTTCGTCGCCTGGAACGTCGGCTTCCTCCTGGTCGACAAGCGCCAGGTGGTCGACAACCCCGACGAGCCGGACCCGCTGCTGCGCCTGGGCCTGCACCGGCTGCCCGCCGCCGACTACCCCCGGCTGCGCGCACTCGTCCCGCGGCTCTCCGACTACGACGAGGAACGCGAGCTGCTGGCCGGCCTGGACCGCCTGCTGGGCGGGATGCCGCAGGATCCCCTTGACTCCTTCTACGGCGGAAGCGCACGCTGAGGATACGAGGTACACATCGGACATACACGTACATCAGCGCCCCGCGCCGTCGGAATCGCTGATGTGAGACCCGACGGCGCCCGAAAGAGGTCGCCATGTCCACTGCCCGCTACGACATTCTCCGTGTCCGCGTCACCGCCAAGGACGCCGACACCCTGCGCGCGCTGCTCCGCGAGGTCCGCCCCGACGTCGGCGGCCACCCCACCCGGGAGCCGGACGGCCGCTGCAGCATCGATGCCTACGTCCCCTCCGACCAGGTCACGGCCCTCGAACGCGAGGGCGTGACCGTCGAGGAGATCCAGAACGCCTCCGAGGCCGGCCGCCTCGCCCAGGCCCAGGTCGGTGAGGGCGACCGGTTCGCCCCTGCCGACGCCCGTCCGCGCGGCCTGGCCGTCAAGGTGAGGGACTGACCCGCCATGTCCTACCTGAACGTCACCGAGGTCGAGTCCGCCGTGGCCAGCCTCTCCACCGCGTTCCCCTCCCTCTCCGGCCTGATCGAGCTGCCCGAACGCACCGTCGAGGGCCGGACGAGCCACGCCCTGCGGATCGGCGCCGAGTCCCTGGCCCCCAAGGACTGCGTCGTCCTGACCGGAGGTCTGCACGCGCGTGAGTGGGGCAGCTGCGAGGTGCTGATCCACCTCGCGGCCGACCTGCTGGAGGCCTACGACTCCCACACCGGTCTCGCCTACGGCGGTACCACCTTCACCGCCGACCAGGTCCAACGCGTACTGAACGAGCGGGACCTCGTCATCTTCCCGCTCGTCAACCCGGACGGCCGGCGCTACAGCCAGAGCGTCGACGCGATGTGGCGCAAGAACCGCAACCCGGCCAACGCCGGGGGCCGCCCGGAATGCATCGGCGTCGACATCAACCGCAACTTCGACTTCCTCTTCGACTTCACCACCGCCTTCGCGCCGACCGCCGGCCCGCGCGTCTCGGCCGATCCGCGCGACCGCCAGGTGTACGAGGGCCCGCACGCCTTCTCCGAGCCCGAGACCCGCAACGTCCGCTGGCTCCTCGACGAGTTCCCGCGGACGCGCTGGTTCGTCGACGTGCACAGTCACGCCGAGGACATCCTCTTCGTCTGGGGCGACGACGAGAACCAGTCCATCGAACCGGCCATGAACTTCCGCAACCCCATGTTCGACGGCAAGCGCGGCGTGGCCGGCGACCTCGCCTACGCGGAGTTCATCGAGAAGGTCGACGCCGACAACGCCGCCCTGCTCGCCGAACAGTTCTGCCGGGGACTGCACGGCGTGCGCGGCCGCACCTACAAGCCGATGTCCGGGTTCCACCTGTACCCGACCAGTGGAACCAGCGACGACTACGCGTTCTCGCGCCACCTCGTCGACCCGGAGAAGGGCAAGATCCTCGCCTTCACCGTCGAGTGGGGCACGATCTTCCAGCCGCTCTGGCCCGAGATGGAGCAGATCGTCCTCGACGTCGACGCCGGGCTCGTCCAGTTCTGCCTGGCGGCGCTCTGAGCCCCGGACCGAACACCGACCGACCACAGTGGTCTGAACTGCGATCGAGGCGCCCGCCGGCCGGCGGGCGCCTCGGCAGTGCCGTGGACTACGCGGCACTGCCGTGGACTACGCGGCGCGGCAGTGCCGAGGGCTACGCGGCCCGGTGGAAGAAGAACGGGTCGAGCGAGGTCGGCACCCGGTGGACGCCATCGATGTCGAACAGCTGACGGGTCACGAAGTTGGCCCGGCGCTGGTACGTCACGCCGGCCGGGAAGTTGGCGTTGTCCGGGAGGTTGTCGCCCGCGAACACGCCGTAGAAGTCCCGGCCGACCGTGATCATCCGGATGTAGTCACCGAGGAACGGCTTCCCGTTCAGGCCCACCGACGGGCTCAGCGCGGCCTGGTGCAGCACCTGCCGTGCCGGCGCCGTCTGCCAGCCGTCGGCCGTCAGTTCCAGCACCGTCCGCCACTGGTCCTCGACGAACTCCTGGTAGAGCAGCCCCACCAGGCCGTCGGAGTTGACCGCCAGCGCGGGGTTGATGGCCGTGGAGGGCACGGAGTTGACGGGCGGTGTGCGGGCGGCGGACCACGTCCGGCCCCGGTCGGCCGAGTGCTGCAGATGCAGGGTGTTGTCCACCCCGGCCGGCCCGCCGACGCGGTCGCACCAGGCTACCCAGACGCTTGCCGAGTCGCGGGGGTCGACCGCGATCGTCAGGTCACCGCCGAGGCGCTGCCCGTCGATCTCGTCGTCGAACACCACGAACCGCTGGGCCGCGGCCTTCTGGCCGGCGATCCCGTTCGAGTCGGTGAGGGACCGGAACGGGTTGGGTCCGACGCCCCCGCTGTCGTCCCGGGTCACCACGACATCGAAGGTGATGTTGCGGAGGTTGGGTCCGGTCCGGTTCTGCCAGCTCGTGAACACCGCGTACACCGTGCCGTCGGGATGCACGGCGATCCGCACGGGCGGCCCGTCCTGGCCGGTGGTCGAGCGCCGCTCGATCGGCGTGGCCACGAACCCGGACGGCGCCGGCGCGGCCGGGGAGGCGTCCGAGGCATCCACGGAGGCGGTGCGTCCGCCACTCAGACCGAAGTCATTGCTGCCGACGTAGACCCGGCCACGGCCGTTGCCGTTCGCTACGGCCTCGGTGACGACCCAGGGCTGGTCCGGCCCGCCGCGGTCGACGAGGATCTGCATCGGCGTCGTCGATCGCGGGTCCGGCGTCCGCAGGATCTGCATCCGGAGACGGGTCGCGGTGCTCAGCCGGGCGTTGAGGATCCCCGCGTAGAGGGTGCCGCCCGTGGGCGTGAAGCCGACGGTGATGTCGGCCGTCCCGGTGCCGGGGACACCACCGGGGACGACGTTCCTCAGCACCCAGGTGTCGCCGCCGTCCGTCGAGACGTAGATCGGCGCGAGCGGGCCGCCCATCGGGTCGGGGGTGAAGGCGGTCGCGACGAGCTCGTCGGGATTCTCGGGGTTGACCGCGAGGTTGGGCTCACCCTTCTGGCTGATGTCACCGCTCAGCGACCTCGGTGTGATGTTGACGATCTTCAGTGTGGGCACGACGGCTCACCTCCGCTCCTGCAGCACCGCGAGCATCCGCGTCGGCTGGCAGTCGTCGGGATGGAGCAGCTGGAATCGCGCCGCATCGCGCAGGGCGGCGGACTCGTCCTCGGCGCCCTCCGTGGCGTGCAGGATCCACATGCCCTGCTGTCCCGGACTCGGCTTCGGGACCCGGTACCAGTGGATGTCCCGGCTGTTGGGGTAGAGGACGGAGAGCCGTCCCGGGGGGACGTCCCCGGACTCCACGTGACTCACGTCCAGCTGGGCCCGCCACCAGTCGGGGTCGTGCTCGGAGATCGGGCGGCCCTCGTTGCCCGGCAGCTTCTCCAGGCCCACGACGGTGCCGATGACCACCGCGTCCGCCTCACCGGCGTGGGTGGTCATGTCCTCGTCCCTGATGCCGCGCAGCACGGCCGAGAAGGGCATCGCGTCGGCCGTGGTGGCCGCGAGGGTCAGGTGCGGCTGGACGTCGTCGGCGGGCAGCCGTCCGACCTCGTCCACGGCGAGCCCTTCGCCGTAGACCGCGCCCTTGGTGAAGAACGCGGCCGTATCGCCGACCGCCGGCGGGGCGAGGTCGGCGGACAGCTGGACGGTGACCTCGCTTCCGGCGAGTCTGCGGAACGCTTCGGGTGCGTGCAGCACTTCGTCGACCTGGACGACCGCGGTCCGCTCGTCGGCGGTGACGGCCGCCATGGGCGTGCCGCCCAGCCGGGTGACCCTGCCGACGAAGCTCAGTGGGGCCTGCCGGACCAGGTCGGGTATGGACTCCGGCGTCACGGCAGGCGTGCCATCAGGCATGGTGGTTTTCCTTCCCTGGGTCGGCCGTCACCGCGCTGCCCGGGCGGCGGCCGGATGGGTCCTGCGCCACTCGGTCCGTGCACCGACGGCGCAGGCGACGGTGACCGTGGCAGTGATGGCGACGATCAGCCACTCGGCCGCGCCGCTGCCGGCATCGGGGTCGAGACCGAGCAGCAGCTCGATCCAGTCCCGCCAGACCAGGGTGACCAGGAAGAGCAGCCCGGAGAGGCTCCCCAGGGCGATCTCCAGCCAGAAGAGCGGGCGGACCGGACTTTTGGAGTGGAAGGGCATCTCGGCGCCTCCCCTCTCTGCCGCCCGGGCCCCGCGTGGCGCCCACGCCCGCTGTGATCGCTCACGGGCGCGACCGGCCGCACCGGCCCGGGTCGGGTGTCGGCCCCGTCGGGGCCGCCGGTCGGGGGGCAGACCGCCCACGGGGAGGGGTTCGCTTCGGGTACGTGGTCGGGTCCCGGATCCGCGGTGCGGACGGGGGCACGTACACCTACGAGGCACGCATACTTTGTACACAAGTCTCCGCGCACCTCCGAGCCCGGTCAAGGGCGGGCCGCCCCCGTCCGCGACACCCGGACGGGCGCATCGGGCCAGCGCCGGCGGGGGCGCATCGGTAGCTTGGGCGGGACGGCGGCGCGCCGCAGACGGCGGCGCACGGCAGCGGATCACCGGGCGGGTGCAGATGGCCAGCGGCGAACTCGATCTCACCGGACTCCGGCGCGTCTACGGACGGCCGGGCAGCCGGCTGTTCTACACGGCGGTCTGCCGCAACGCCCGGCACTGGGGGTGGACGGAGCCCGGGCAGTCCAAATGGCGTTGCTGGCGGGCGCAGCGACAGCTGGAGGGTGTCCTCGGCCGGAAGCTGGCCCTGCCGGCCGGCTCGCGGGTGCTGGACGCCGGCTGCGGCGCGGGCGTGGTCGCGCGGGAGCTGGCGAAGCGGTTCGGCCTGCGGATCACCGGCGTGGACGTGCTGGACTTCCACGTCCGGGAGGCCCGCCGGCTGAGCGTCCGGGCCGCGCTGGAGGACCGGACCACCTTCTCCTGGGGCGACTACCACGACCTGGAGTTCGCCGACGGTTCCTTCGACGGCGCGTACTCCATGGAGACCCTGGTGCACGCCTACGACCCGGCGCGCGCCCTGGCCGAGTTCCACCGCGTGCTGCGGCCGGGCGGCCGGCTGGTGATCCTCGGGCCGGTCGGGGCGCCGGCGGAGGAGATGAGCCCCCAGGACCGCGCGGTGCTGGAGCCGTACCTGGACGCCATGTCGTTCCCGGGGGCGAAGCGGTACGACACCCGGAGCCTGAACGACCTGCTGACCGGGGCGGGCTTCCGGATCGAGGAGGCGCTCGACGCCACCGCCCGCTACCGCCCGACCTCGGACGCGCTCTACGCGTACTTCCGGGCGCCGTACGCGCTGCTGCGACTGTTCGGCCCGGCCGAGCGGTGGCTCGGCCTGCGGTCGGTGGTGGAGATGTACCAGATCCGGGACCACGTCTCCTGGTACGTGCACACCGCGGTCAAGCCCTGAGCCGTCAGACCCTGAGCCGTCAAGCCCTGAAGCGTCAGACCTGAGCCATCAGACCCCAGCTGTCAGACCCGCGCGCCGAGCATCCGCAGCACCAGGTCGCCGTAGCGCCGGCCGAGCTCCTCCGGTGTCTCGCTGCTGCGCCCGGTGTACCAGCGGGAGACGTCGATGCCCAGCGAGGTGACGGCGCGGGCGGCCGTCCGCACCTCGGCGACCTCGAAGGCGCCGGCCGCGGCGCCCTCCTCGATGAGGTCGCTGACCTCGCGTTCGATGTCCAGCCGCAGGGCGGCGACCACCGCGTACGCGTCCTCGGGGAGCGCGTGCAGCTCGTAGTTGACCACGCGCCCGACCGTCCGGGCCCGGGCGTGCCAGGCGGTGAACTGCTCGACCAGCCGCCGCATCCGGGCCACCGGGTCTCCCCCGCCGGCCACCGCGGACCGGACCAGCTCCAGCGTGGCGGCGTGGCCGGCCCGGCTGATCTCGGCCAGCAGGGCGGCCTTGGAGGGGTAGTGGATGTACAGCGCGGCCGGGCTCATACCGGCACCGGTGGCGATGTCGCGGGTGGTGGTGGCGTGGAAGCCGCGCTCGGCGAAGGACTCGACGGCGGCCTGGAGCAGCCGGTACGCCGCCTCCGGGCGGGCGTCGGCGCCGCCGGGCAGGGCGGGCCAGAGGTCGGCGATGGGCGTGCTGGTCATGGCGCCATCCTCCCAGATCGGTCGTACAGGCATTCCGGTCGCACGGTCCGTCGTCGGTGACGGGCGGGCGCTGCGGACTGTTGACAGGGTCCCGCACCGACAGCATGCTAAGCAAGCGCTTAGTCAGAGCCCGACCCGGACACCCGGCCGGGCCGCCACCGGCCGGGAACGACCACCCGGGCGACACCCCCGGGCGACACCGCCCCGGCGACACCGACCGGCCGCCCCCGCGGCCGGAGCACGTGAAAGGACCTCCGTGGTGCACTCCTTCAAGGGCCAGGTGGCCGTCATCACCGGATCCAGCCGGGGCATCGGCCTCGGGATCGCGCGCGAGCTGGTCGCGCGCGGCGCCCGGGTCTGCCTGACCGCCCGCAACGCCGAGCCGCTCGCCGAGGCCGTCCGCGACCTCGGCGGCCCCGAGGTCGCCATCGGCATCGCGGGCAAGGCCGACGACCCGGCCCACCAGGACGAGGCGGTCGCCCGCACCCTGGAGGCCTTCGGACGGCTGGACCACCTGGTCAACAACACCGGCATCAACCCGGTCTACGGCCCGGTGCTGGACACCGACGAGGCGGCCGCCGCCAAGATCCTCGCCGTCAACGTGCTGGCCCCGCTCGCCTGGACGCGCCGTGCGCACGCCGCATGGATGGGCGAGCACGGCGGTTCGGTGGTCAACGTGGCCTCGGTCGCGGGCATCCGCTCCTCGCTCGGGATCGGCATGTACGGGGTGTCCAAGGCCGCGCTGATCCGGCTCACCACCGAGCTGGCCGCCGAACTCGGCGGCCAGGGCATCCGGGTCAACGCCGTCGCGCCCGCCGTGGTGAAGACCAGGTTCGCCGAGGCGCTCTTCGAGGGCCGCGAGGAGGAGGTCGCCGCCGCCTACCCGCTGGGCCGGCTCGGCGTGCCGGAGGACATCGCGGGCGCGGTGGCCTTCCTGCTCTCCTCCGACGCGGGCTGGATCACCGGCCAGACCCTGGTGGTCGACGGCGGCGTGACCCTGGGCGGCGGGCTGTGAGCGGCACCGGGGAGACCACGGACTTCGCCGGCCAGGGCGTGGTGGTCACCGGCGCCGGCCGGGGCATCGGCGCCGCGCTGGCCCGCGCCTTCGCGGCGGCCGGCGCCCGGGTGGTCGTCAACGACCTGGACGCCGCGGCCGCCCGCGCGGTGGCCGGCGAGACCGGCGGCACCGCCGCCCCCGGGGACGCCGCCTCGGCCGAGGGCGTCGCCGCCCTGGTCGGCCGGGCCCGCGAGGCACTCGGCGAGATCGACGTCTGGTGCGCCAACGCCGGCGTCGCCCCGGTCGGCGGGGCCGGCGCCCCGGCCGCCGTCTGGGCGAGCGCCTGGGAGGTGAACGTGCTCGCCCACGTCCGGGCCGCCGACCTGCTGCTCCCCCGGTGGCTGGAGCGCGGCACCGGCCGGTTCGTGGCCACCGTCTCGGCCGCCGGGCTGCTCACCATGCTCGGCTCGGCCCCGTACGCCGTCTCCAAGCACGGTGCACTGGCCTTCGCCGAATGGCTCTCCGCCACCTACCGCCACCGCGGCCTGCGCGTCCACGCGCTCTGCCCGCAGGGCGTGCGCACCGACATGCTCACCTCGACCGGCGCGGTCGGCGAGGCGCTGCTGGCGCCCACCGCGCTGGACGCCGAGGACGTCGCCGAGGCGACCCTGGACGCGGTGCGCCGGGAGCGCTTCCTCGTCCTGCCGCACCCCGAGGTCGCCGAGTACTACGCCGTCCGCGCCACCGAGCCGGACCGCTGGCTGGCCGGCGTCAACCGGCTCCAGCAGGGGCTGGAGAGGAGCAAGGCGCTGTGAGGGCCTGGCAGGTCACCGAGCTGGGCGAGCCGCAGGAGGCCATGCGGCTCGTCGAGGACGTCCCCCGGCCGGTCCCCGGGCCGGGTCAACTGCTGGTCCGGGTGCGGGCCGCGGCCGTCAACTTCCCGGACGCGCTGATGGTGCGCGGGCAGTACCAGGTGCGCCCGCCGCTGCCGTTCACCCCCGGGGTGGAGCTGTGCGGCGAGGTGGTGGCCGGGGAGCGCGCCGGCGAGCGGGTGATCGGCAACCCGGTGCTGCCCGGCGGCGCCTTCGCCGAGTACGCGCTGCTGGAGGCGGCGGCCGCGTTCCCGGCCCCCGGGGCGCTGGACGACGCCGAGGCGGCCGCGCTGCACATCGGCTACCAGACCGCGTGGTTCGCGCTGCACCGGCGGGCCGGGCTGCGGCCGGGCGAGACGCTGCTGGTGCACGCGGCGGCGGGCGGGGTCGGCAGTGCGGCCGTCCAGCTCGGACGGGCGGCGGGGGCGCGGGTGATCGCCGTGGCCGGCGGGCCCGAGAAGGCCGCCGTCGCCCGGGAGTCGGGCGCCGACGTGGTGGTGGACCGGACGGCCGGGGACTTCGTCGCCGCGGTCAAGGAGGCCACCGGCGGGCGCGGCGCGGACGTCGTCTTCGACCCGGTCGGCGGTGCCGCGTTCACCGGGTCCACCAAGTGCATCGCCTTCGAGGGCCGGATCGTCGTCGTCGGCTTCGCGAGCGGCGAGATCCCGGCGGCGGCGCTCAACCACGCGCTGGTGAAGAACTACGGCGTCCTCGGCCTGCACTGGGGCCTCTACAACACCCGTGACCCGCAGGCCGTCCGGGCCGCGCACGAGGAGCTGACCAAGCTGGCCGAGGCCGGCGTGGTCCGCCCGCTGGTGAGCGCCCGTCTGCCGCTGGCCGGGGCGGCCGAGGCCGTCCAGCGGGTCGCGGACGGGCGCAGCACCGGGCGGGTGGTCGTCCTCGGCGGGTGACGCCGGCTCGGCGGGTCGGCGGCGGGTGACGCCGGCTCAGCAGCCCCGCGGGTGACGCCGGCTCAGCGGGTCGGCGGGTGACGCCGGCTCAGCAGCCCCGCGGGTGACGCCGGCTCAGCGGGTCGGCGGGTGACGCCGGCTCACGGGCGGCTCACCAGGCCGCGTCCGTGCCCTCGGCGATGACGTCCAGGGCCGGGCGCGGCGTCCGGCCGAGCAGCGCGGCGAGGTCGCCCGGCTTGCCCGGGCCGGCCAGGAAACCGTGCGCGATCACCGAGTAGGTGCCGGCCACCATCGGCACCTGGAAGGCTTCGGCGCCCGAGGCGGCGACCGCCGCCCGCGCCTGGGCCAGCGTGCCGGGCCGGTACTCGACGGGCTTCCCGCTCGCCCGGGTCAGGGCCGCCGCGACGTCGGCGCCGCCGACCGCCTCCTCGCCGACCAGCTCGTAGACCCGCCCGGCGTGCCCCTGCGGGGCCAGCGCCACCGTGGCCGCGACCTCGGCGAGGTCCGCGCGGGCCACCGCCGCGAGCCGGCCGTCGCCGAGCGGCGCGGTGATCACGCCGTCCCGGTCCGGCGAGGTGAGGAAGCCCAGCAGCTCGGCGTAGAGGCCGTTGCGCAGGATCGTCCAGCGCAGCGTCCCGGACTCGCGCAGCCGGCGCTCGGTCCAGCGGTGCGCGAGCGCGTAGGCGAGGTGGTCGCCGTCGCCGGAGAGGCTGGTGTAGACGACGTGCCGGACGCCGGCCCGCTCGGCGGCCTCGATCGCGGCCCGGTGGCGGGCGATCACCACGTCGTCCTCGCCGTAGCCGGCCGAGATCAGCAGCAGCGTCCGCACCCCGGCGAAGGCCTCGGCCAGGGTCTGCGGCCGGTCGAAGTCCACCGTCCGGACGGGGACGCCGAGCGCCGGGGCCCGCTCGGGGGTGCGGGTGCCGGCCACCACGCCGTCGAGGCCGCCGGGCAGCTTCGCCAGCCGCTCCAGCACCAGGGTGCCGAGTCCGCCGTTGACACCGGTGACGAGAAGCATGATTCCTCCAGAACCGTTCCTGGGCCCGCGTCCGAACACCGCGCCCTGCTCTGCGACCATCCTCGGTAGCCTGGGCGTCCGACGTAAGGAGGCACTTCCATGTCTGTGGGGCACACCGCGGTAACCACCCCCCGGCCGGTGGTCTGGTGCGAGGACGGCGTGGACTGCGGGATCCGCGACCTGCTCGACCGGCTCGGCGACAAGTGGTCGGTCCTGGTGGTGGTCGAACTCGCGCAGGGCGTACGGCGGTTCCGCGAGCTCCAGCGCGCCGTGCCGGGGATCTCGCAGCGGATGCTGACCCTGACGGTGCGCCGGCTGGAGCGGGACGGCCTGGTGTCGCGGACCGTCCACGCGACCGTGCCGCCACAGGTGGAGTACGAGCTGACGCCGCTCGGCCACAGCCTGACCCACCTTGTCCGGGCGATGGCGGACTGGTCCTACGACCACCACGACACGATCGTCGACTCCCGGCAGGCCTGGGACGCCGCCAACCCGGGTTCGGAGATCCGCTAGCGCGGCGCGGGCGCCGGCGGGCGTCGGCGCCGGCACCGGCACACGGGCGTCAGCGGGCGTCAGCGGGCGAACTCCATCTCGGGGAAGCGCGGCGAGGGCCCGTCCAGCAGGTGGTCGTCGTGCCCGCGCAGCCAGCGGTCGAAGAAGGACGCGACGTACGCCCGGGTGGCGAGCACCGCCCGGTCCGGGCGGATGTCGCCGACGTCGGCCCGCACGGCCTCCCCCGACACCGCGCCCTGGCGGGCGAGTTGGGGCAGCAGCGACTGCGCGTCGGTGTACGAGCCGTGCCGGGAGCCGGTCAGGGTGACGTCGGCCTTCCAGCCCCGGGTGTGCTGCCAGAAGGCGTCCCAGCCGGGCTGGTGGTGGTAGTCGCCGGAGTCGTCGCTCCCGGTGCCCATCAGCAGGAACGGGCGGTCCAGGCCGTCCTCGGCGACACTGCCCAGGTGCACGCCCGTGCCGTCCGGGCCCGGGAAGTGGAGCTGGCCGTCCATGTTGACGCCGGCCACGATCCGGGGGTCGTCGTGCATGGTCTGGGCGGCGGTGAAGCCGCCCGCCGAGTGGCCGGCCATGCCGATCCGGGTGAGGTCCAGCGAGGCGCCCAGCCGGGAGGGCAGCCGGCCGTCGGTGCGCAGCGCGGCGAGCTCGTCAAGCACGAAGCGGGTGTCGTCGACCCGGGCCTGCATGGCCTTGCGCAGCAGGGCGCCGACGTCCAGGCCGGGGCCCGCCATGCCGGGGAGGACGGACTCGGCGAGGCGGCCGTCCGGGAACGCCACCTCGGAGGCGTCGTAGGGGTGGTCGACGGTCACGACGACGTAGCCGCGGGAGGCGAGGTCCTCGGCCAGGCCGGTGCCCCAGGTGCGCGGGTCGCCGAGCCCGGCCGAGTAGAGCACCACCGGGCGGGGCCCGCCGCCGGGCAGGACGGGTGCGTCCTGCCGGGCGTGGGTGCGCACTCCGGACCAGTCCGTCCGGCCGGGCTCCGCCCCGTAGTTGAAGACGGAGGCACCGTCCTTGCCCCCGAAGTGGCCGGCGGCGCGGGGCTCCATGTAGCGGGCCCGATCGTCGCCGTACGCGGGTCGGGTGGTCGGGTACCAGAAGCTGACCATCAGCTCGCGCAGCCGCCCGGGCTGCCACGGGTCCTGCCGCCCGAGGTCGGTCAGGTGCAGCGCGGTGGTGCCGACGGCGTACGGCCCGGTGGGCTGCGGGAGCCCGGCCTGGGCCTGCCGTTCCGTCACGGCCGGTGCCGTCACCGCCGTCGCCGGGGCGGCCGCCACGCCCAGCAGCGCCGTCGCCGCCAGCACCGCGGCGATCCCCGTCCGAGCCGCCCGCCCCTGTCCCCGTCCGTGCATCGTGCCCCAGCTCCCCGTCATGCCCCGGCTCCCCGTCGTGGTGGCCCGCCGTCCGCCGGCCGGCCCGTACGCCGACAGTACGGGCCGGGGTGGTGCACGAACGTCATACTGCGGTGCCAACCCGCCGGGTACTACCCCGGTATGACACCGGTCAGCGGTACCGCTTCAGCTCGCGCCGGGCCAGCGAGCGCTTGTGCACCTCGTCCGGTCCGTCGGCGAGGCGCAGCGTCCGGTTGCCGGCCCAGAGCTGGGCGAGCGGGGTGTCCTGGCTGACGCCGGCCGCGCCGTGGGCCTGGACGGCCTTGTCGAGGATCCACTCGACGGTGCTCGGGGTGGCGATCTTGATGGCCTGGATCTCGGTGTGGGCGCCGCGGTTGCCGACGGTGTCCATCAGCCAGGCGGTCTTGAGCACCAGCAGCCTCAACTGCTCGATCCGGACGCGGGATTCGGCGATCCAGTCCTGCACGACGCCCTGTTCGGCGAGCGGCCGGCCGAAGGCGACCCGGTCCAGCGTCCGCCGGCACATCAGCTCGACGGCGCGCTCGGCGATGCCGATGGCCCGCATGCAGTGGTGGATCCGGCCGGGCCCCAGCCGGGCCTGGGCGATGGCGAAGCCGGAGCCCTCCTCGCCGATCAGGTTGGCGGCGGGCACGCGGACGCCGTCGAAGTGCACCTCGGCATGGCCGCCGTGGTCGGAGTCGTCGTAGCCGAACACCTTCATGGCGCGCCGGACGGTGACGCCGGGGGTGTCGCGCGGGACGAGGATCATGCTCTGCTGCCGGTGCGGGTCGGCGGCCGGGTCGGTCTTGCCCATCACGATGAAGATCCGGCACCGCGGGTTCATCGCCCCGGTGATGTACCACTTGCGGCCGGTGACGACGTACTCGTCGCCGTCGCGCTCGATCCGGGTGGCGATGTTGGCGGCGTCGGAGGAGGCGACGTCGGGCTCGGTCATCGCGAAGGCCGACCGGATCTCGGCGTTGAGAAGGGGTGCCAGCCACTGCTCCCGCTGCGCGTCGGAGCCGAACTGGGCGAGCAGCTCCATGTTGCCGGTGTCGGGGGCGGCGCAGTTGAGTGCGGGCGGCGCGAGCTGCGGGCTGCGGCCGGTGATCTCGGCGAGCGGCGCGTACTGGAGGTTGGTCAGGCCGGCGCCCCCGTCACCCGGCAGGCCCTGCCGGTCCGTCAGGAAGAGGTTCCAGAGCCCCTGCTTGCGCGCCTCGGCCTGGAGCTCGGCGACGATCGGCGGGACGGCCCAGGCCTCCCGGGCCGGGTCGGCGAGCTGGGCCTCCAGCACGGGTTCGGCGGGGTACACGTGCTGGTCCATGAAGGCCAGCAGGCGCTCGCGCAGTTCGAGGGTGCGGGTGTCGTGGGCGAAGTCCATCAGCGGTCCTTGAGGGTGGTGAGGCCGTGGTCGGCGAGGACGGGCGCCATCTCGCCGGCCCGTTCGAAGCCGGCGCCGAGGGTGCGGCCCTGCCGGAAGCGGAAGTGGATGCCCTCGGCGACGACGGCGAGCTTGAAGGAGGCGAAGGCGACGTACCAGTCGAGCTCGGCGGCGTCGCGTCCGGTGAGCCCGGCGTAGCGGGCGACGAGTTCGCCCGCCGGGGGGAAGCCCGGGGCGGTGGCGGCGGAGGGGATGATGCCGCCGCCGACGCCGGCCAGCTCGGTGTACATCACCAGCAGGCCGACGTCGGTGAGCGGGTCGCCCAGGGTGGACATCTCCCAGTCCAGGACGGCGGTGATGGTGTCGTGCTCGTCGACCAGGACGTTGTCCAGCCGGTAGTCGCCGTGGACCAGCGCGGGTGCCGGGGAGTCGGGCAGCCGGGCGGCGAGCAGGTCGTGGAGCCGGTCGACGTCGGGCAGCTCACGGCTGCGGGAGGCGGCCAGCTGGGTGGACCAGCGGCGCAGCTGCCGCTCCAGGTACCCCTGCGGGCGGCCGAAGTCGGCGAGCCCGACCGCGGCCGGGTCGAGCCGGTGCAGGGTGGCGAGGGTGTCGACCAGCTGCTCGCCGAGCGCGTGGACACGCTCCGCGCCGAGCGCGGCCAGCGGCGCCACGTCCCGGTGGGCGGTGCCGGGCACGTACTCCATCAGGTACCAGGGCGCGCCGAGCACCTCCGTGCCGGCGTCCAGCAGCAGGGTGCCGGGGACGGGCACGCCGGTGTCGCGCAGGGCGGTCATCACGCGGTACTCACGGCCCATGTCGTGGGCGGTGGCGAGCACGTGCCCGAGCGGGGGCCGGCGCAGCACCCAGCGGGCGGCGCCGTCGGTGAGCACGTAGGTGAGGTTGGAGCGGCCGCCCTCGATCAGCTCCGCCCGCAGGGGGCCGTTCACCGTGCCGGGCAGTTCCCGCTCCAGGTGGGCGCGGAGCCGGGCGAGGTCCAGCCCGGGCGGGTCGGCGGGGGTGTCGGGCATGGGCTCACTCTCCTGGTCGAAAGCCTGGTCGAGGCGTGCTGACTAAGCGCTTGCTTAGCATTCAGCCGAGGGGTGCGCCCTGTCAATGCCGCCGCACCGGCCGCCCGGCCGGCGGCCCGGGCGGCCGCCCGCCCGCCACCACCGCCAGAATGGGCGCCATGAGGTTGATCCACACCCTGGCCGGCGTACTGCTCCTGCTGCTGACCATCGCCAGCATCCTGCGCACGCTCGTCGTCCCGCGCGGCCTGTACTCGTCCCTGGTGCACCGGCTCTGGCGGATGCTGCGCACACTGCTGCGGCTCTCCGCCACACCGTTCGGCACCTACCGCGCACAGGACCGGGCACAGACCTGGCTGGCCCCGCTGATCCTGGTCGGCATGCTCGGGGTGTGGCTCGGCAGCATGCTGGTCGCCTACACGCTGCTGCTGCACGGCACCTCGGAGCTGGACTGGACGGTGTCCTTCCGGGAGGCCGGGTCCAGCCTCTTCACCCTCGGCTTCGCCAGCGGGGACCGGCTCCACCTCTCGGTCATCGACTTCCTCGCCGCCGCCAGCGGCCCGCTGGTGATCGCCCTGCAGATCGCCTACCTGCCCACCCTGTACAGCGCCTACAACCGCCGCGAGGTGGAGGTGACCCTCCTGCAGTCCCGCGCCGGCGAGCCCGCCTGGGGGCCGGAGCTCCTCGCCCGCCAGTCCCTGGTGGACACCGAGACCGCGCTCCCCCAGCTCTACCGCGACTGGGAGCGGCTCGCCGCCGACATCGGCGAGAGCCACTCCAACTACCCCGTGCTGCTCTCCTTCCGCTCCCCGCAGCCGAACCGGAGCTGGGTCGTCGGCCTGGTCGCCGTCATGGACGCGGCCGCCATCCACCTCGCGGTCAGCCCGCGCACGGCCCCGCCCGAGGCACGCCTCGTCCTGCGCGCCGGCTTCACCGCGCTGCGCGACATCGCCCGCTCGCTGCGCGTCGACTTCGACCCCGATCCGGACCCGGAGACGCCGATCCGCCTCACCTACACCGAGTTCGACGCGGCCGTCGCCATGATCACCGCGGCCGGCTTCCCCCGTGACCGCGCCACCGCCGACGCGTGGCCGCACTTCCACGGCTGGCGCGTCAACTACGAGGCCCTGGCCTACGAGCTGGCCCGCCGCAGCGACGCCGTCCCCTCCCTCTGGACCGGCCCGCGCGACTTCCACGCCCCGTCCATCCCCCCGGCCCGCCCGGCCGACCGCCGCCCGGGGACGGCGGGGCGGGCGTGACGGCGTGACCCCACCGCCGGGGCGTGGCGGGAGCCGGGCACGGGGGCCGAGCCGGGCCGGGCGCCCGGTGCCGCGGTGACACGAAGCGCCGACGGCGCCGCGACTGCTCAGACCTCGACCGGGCCGCCGGAGGCGAGCGAGCGTTCGGCGGCGGCGAGGATCTCCACCGTGCGCAGGCCGAAGGCGGCCCCGCACGGGTGGGGCTCGCCGCTACGGGCGGACTCCGCCAGGGCGTCCAGGGCACGGTGGAGGGCGGCGACCGGGCCCTCGCCACGCTCGGGGAGGTGAACCACGCCGGACTCCCCGCGCAGCTCCATGCCCGTGCCACCGGCCGCGAACGGCGCGGTCAGGCTGAGCGCGAGCGTGCTGGACGCGCCGCCGGCGTGCCGCAGGACGAGGTGGACGGTGTCCAGCGGGCCGGCCGCAGCCGTCACCCGCGTGGCGTCGCCGAGCACCGGCAGCAGCACGGAGAGCGCGTGCGGGCCGACGTCCCAGAGCGCGCCCTTCTCCTGCCGCCAGGGCGAGGCCGCGTACGGGCTGGTGCTGTCCGGGGCGAACACCGAGCCGAGCCAGTCGGAGCGGCCGGTGAACCAGCCGCCGGCGGCGGCCTGCTTCTCGATCCACGGGATCTGCTCGCCGCCGAAGCGGACGGTGAAGAAGACCACCGACGCGACACCGTGCGCCTCGGTCGCCCGGACCACGCGCCGCGCGTCCGGGACGGTCAGCGCGACCGGCTTGTCCAGCAGCAGGTGGCAGCCGGCCTCGGCCGCGCGCACCGCGAGGTCGGCCTGCACGGTCGGCGGCAGGGCGATGGAGACGGCGTCCACCTCGGCGAGCAGCCGGTCGAGGTCCGCGTACCCGGGGACGCCGTGGGCCGCGCCGAGCGCGTCGGCCGCCTCGGGGCGGCGCGCCCAGACGCCCGCGAACTCGTAGGAGGGGTGCTCCGCCAGGACGGACGCGTGCACCCGCTCCGCCCAGGGGCCGGTGCCCAGCAGTCCGATCCGCATGCCGTTCGTGCTCCTTGCTCTCGTGCCTGCCGGTCCACCGGCCGGTCTGCCCGTGGACCGTGAGTGTGTCCGGGGCCCTGACTCAGCTCTGCACGCGGGCCAGCGTGAAGCCGTCGTAGCCCTTGCTGCCGACGGTCTGCACCGACGTCGCGGCGACGCGCGGCTCGGCGGCGATCAGGTCGTGCAGCCGCCGGGTGGCGGTGATCGCCGGATCGGTGCTGCCAGCGTCGGCCACGGCCCCGCCGCGCACCACGTTGTCGACGACGATCAGCGCGCCGGGCCGGGTCAGCTGGAGCGCGCGGGCGAAGTACTCGGGGTTGCCCGTCTTGTCCGCGTCGATGAAGACCAGGTCGAACGGCTCGACGCCGTCCGCCACCAGGGCGGCCAGCGCGTCGGCGGCGCGGCCGACCCGCACCTCGGCGACCTGCTGCAGCCCCGCCCGGGCGAGGTTGGCCCGGGCGACCTCGGCGTGGGCCGGGCTGATCTCCAGGGTGATCAGCCTGCCGTCCGCGGGCAGCGCCCGGGCCAGCCAGATCGCGCTGTAGCCGCCGAGCGTGCCGACCTCCAGGATCCGCCGGGCGCCCTGGGTCAGGGCCAGCAGGTGGAGCAGCTTGCCCTGGTTGGGGGCCACCGCGATCCGCGGCAGCCCGGCCGCGTCGGCGGCGGCCACCGCGGCCTCCAGCACCGGATCACGGCCGACCAGCTTCTCGGAGAAGTACGCGTCCACCGCGTCCCACGTCTGCTGCGCCTGCTCCGCCATTGTGCCCTCCACCTGCCGCTTTACATGCCACCGCCGGGGTAGCTCGATGCTACCCCGGCGGTGTGCCGGCTCCGGCGGTCCGTCAGTCGACGGCGGGTGCGGGCTCCGCGGCGGTGGTCGCGGCCGCAGCGTCCTCGGCCTCGCGCTCCCGCGCGGCCTTGGCGGCCCGGCGCTTCATCAGCCAGGCCGAGGAGATGCCGACCAGCACGGCCAGGACCAGGCCCAGCCAGGAGAAGCGCTTCAGCCACTGCTCGGCGACCTTGCCGACCTGGTACACCAGCAGCGTGGTGCCGCCGGCCCAGACCACGCCGCCGAGCACGTTGGCGATCAGGAACTTCCAGTACGGCATCCTGAGCGCGCCCGCCAGCGGCCCGGCGAAGATGCGCAGGAGCGCGATGAAGCGGCCGAAGAAGACCGCCCACATGCCCCACTTCTGGAACGAGCGCTCGGCCGTGGCCAGGTGGTCCGGCCCGAAGTGCTTGGGGAACTTCCGCCCCAGCTTCTCGAACAGCGGCTTCCCGCCCTTGCGCCCGATCGAGTAGCCGATCGAGTCGCCGATGATCGCCCCCAGGATCGCGCACACGGCCACCCAGACCGGGCTGACCACACCGCGCGCGGACAGCAGCGCCGCCGAGACCAGCGCGATCTCCCCGGGCAGCGGGATGCCCAGGGACTCCAGCCCGATGATCAGGGCGACCAGGGCGTAGACCGCACCCGGTGGGACGCTCTCGATCCAGGCGTCGATGTGCAAGGCCAGTACCTCCGTGGCAGGACGAGCCGCGGTGGCGGCACGCGGCGGTGCCTGGCCGGCGGTCTCGGCGTCGATCCGATGGCGGCACCCAGGCCGCACCCCGAAAGTTCAGCCTAACGTGCCGAGGCGGCCTGTCCCCCCCGGCCGATCACCCGCCTTTACGACGTACGACGCGCCGTCGTAGTTCCAGCTCAGGCACCGGCCGGCGGGTTTCCCGCGGGTTCGGCGTCCTGCGGGCGCTCCGCGCGTTCCGCGGACCGGAGGACGACGACCTCACGTTCAGCCCGCGGCCGGGGTGCCGGGCGGGCCGAGCCGTTCGAGGGCGAGGTACGCCAGTCGCTCGGCAGCCCCGGCGCTGCGCTGCACCTCGTCGTCCGTTGTGAAGGCGTCCGTGGGCTCCGGGATGAGCTCGAGGGTGAGGATCAGGTTGTCGACTCGGGCGACGACTGTCACCGCGGCGTTGCGCTGCGCCACCGTCGTGATGGCCTCGTTGCCCAGTCCGACGACGCGGCGGGTCATTCGGGAGGTCTGGTAGTCCTGGTCCGTAGCGGCCGAGAAGTGCCACTCCGCGGCCTGCACCGCGCTTTTGCCACCACGGGGCTCATAGCCTTCCACCTGGAGAAACGCACTCTGCCAGCGGAGTTCTCGGTCTCGGTCCTGCAGCCACATGCACGGGCGGCCTGCCGGCGTCACGGAGTCGTCCGGGTGGAGACTGGCGCTCAGCACGTTCTGGAATTCGACGGGGCCCAGAAGCTCGCAAGCCGGCGGCACGGAGAGTCGCGGCCCCGGCGCGCCTGGCAGCTCCGCCGTGACGGTGCACATGCCGACTCCGCCGAGAAAGGTCGTGCCGGTCAGCAGCGCCGCGGCGGCTTTCCTGGCGAGCCGCCGGATGCGCCCTGCCGCGGCGGAAGGCACGCGGTGGAACGGCACGTGTCCGGCCTGGGCGGCGAGCCGCTGCTGAAGCGTGAGGTGGCGGAACCGGTAGACCATGCCGGCCTGGCGCAGGATGCCACGCCGGTGCGCGTCGTCCAGAAGCCCCGGCACATCCCAGGGGAGACGGCCTGTGAGCCACGGCCAGACCCTGGAGGCCACGGCGGCGCTCCACGCCGACAGTGACGCCCCGAGAACCATGAGAGCGAGAGCCGAAGCGCCGACGGCGACGGCCCAGTCACCAGCACCGACCGCGTCTCGTCCGCCGGAATCCCGCCACGTCAGCAGCATCGCTACGGGCAACGCGCAGACCCCGGCCGCCAGCAGCACCGGCGTGTTGAAGCGGGCGATGTTTGCCAGGCCCAGCGAGACCACGGTCACCCGGCGGTCGGACCGGAAAGCCTCGCGAGGGCTGCTCGCCGCCGCCTCCGGCCACCTGGGAAACAGGTTCGCGAGGGTGAGGCCGACGACGGGCAGGGACCACGGAACGGCCAGCGCCGGAACCCCCATCGCCGCGCCGGCCAGCACCGGCAGGCCGCCGAACGGCAGAATGAAGGTCAACAGAAGTCGAACGAACGACTTCGGGCGGCTGAAGAAGCGGGGTGTGCACGGCAGTTCGGGAAACGAGACGACGAGGCCGAGGGCACCGGCCAGCCCGAGTACCGCGCACACGAGCCAGACCGGCAGAGCTGTCCCTTCGACAAGATCCACCTGAGCCGATCCGAACAGGTACCGGACGGCGCCGACCACCACGGCCGAGGCGATCAGCGCGCCGACCGCCCGGCCGACGACGCGCGACACCCACCCCAGCCGCCACCAGGCCAGGTCCTGTTCGCCCCGGGACTCCAGTCGGGCAGCGAGGTAGGAGAGATGCCGCAGTGCCTCCTCCGGGCGGTCGGCGTAGAGCGCGGGCAGGAGCTGGTCCAGCAGGTGGTGCCCTATCGCGGTGCTGTCCGGGAACCGCCGGATGTCCAGCAGCTCGGCAGGGTCGCGTCCGGTGTTGCTGTACGCGGCGCGCGCGAGGGCGACTCCCAACGGAGTGGAGAGAGCCTCGCGCGCCGCCCGGGTCCGCGGGCCGGGCTGCGGACCGGTGAGCCGGGCGAGCACCGCATCCCAGGCCGAGGCTGTCGCCGTGCCGGCGCTGTGGCGCAGGTACCGGGCCACCTCGTCGAACGACAGGAGCTGCAGCCGGATTGCGGCCGTTCCCGGCAGCGCCGAACCCACTGCCCTGCTCGCCTCGTCGTATTCGGCGATCCGGCTGGTCATGACGAAGCGGTCCGATGGACGCAGCTCCTTGCGGAGCGCCTTCAGCGCGGCGGCACGGACGGTGGAGTCGATCTCGTCAAATCCATCGAGGACCAGCAACAGCCGCCCCGCAGTGAGGAGTTCCTCGCCGAGGCGCGACCCGCCGACACTCCGTGCTGCCAGTGCCGGGTAGTCGGCGGCCAGGCGTCGCACCGCCCAAGCGGCGAAGCCTTCCGTGGTCGGATCCCACAAGGCGAGCCGGAGGATCACCGGGACCGGTGCGCCGGGCTGTCGCAGCGTCAGACACTCCAGGGCCAGGCGCAGAGCGAGGACGG
The DNA here is from genome assembly GCF_055579305.1 of Kitasatospora sp. NPDC032757. Classification (NCBI taxonomy): domain Bacteria; kingdom Bacillati; phylum Actinomycetota; class Actinomycetes; order Kitasatosporales; family Streptomycetaceae; genus Kitasatospora; species Kitasatospora sp. NPDC032757. The sequence continues at coordinate 27,518 of NZ_JBVINN010000038.1, forward strand.
ACTTGCCGCTCCCAGCCGGGCCGAGCATGAGCAGGCGCCCGGAGGGCACACGGGAGTAGAGCGCGGCCACGTCGCGGGAGTCTCCCGCGAGGTCGAGCGGCTCGTCGGACTCACCTGCCCGGATGCTGGCCCAGTGATCGGAGAAGGCCTCCGCGGTGAGCCAACGCACCGCGAGGGGCTGCGGGTGGCCGAGTCGGCGGACGGCCTCCTCCCGCTCGCACTCGCGGCGCACCTCATGGGCCAGGTTCTCGGCAGCTGCGTCCATCTGCTCGGCGAGGCGCTGTCTGAGCTCCGGACTCGTGCTCAACCGGGCCCGGCGCAGCCGCTGCCACTCTCTGCGCAGCGGAAGGGACGCCGCCGCCGACGCGGCCATCCCCACGATCAGCCAGGTGACCCCGCCCCGGCTTCCCAGCACCTGGCCGACCGGCACGAAGGAGAGAACCAGTACGACCAGCGGTACGGCCACAAGCAGGGCGGCGACGAGCGGGACGCTCTTCCCGGCCCTGATGTTGATGGTGCGGATGACAATGTCCCGATCCGCCTGGAAGACCTTCGCCCGGCCGTGCGCGGTCGCCTCCATCCGGGTCACCCGCGACGGGGGGACCTCATCCCCTGGCTCGGTCATTCACCCGTGATGTGCTGGTCCCGGCCCGCCATGAAGACTCGTGCGTGGTCGTGGGCTTCCGCCCGCATGACGACCTGGGCGGGCCCCTCCCGTCGCTCCTCGGGCAGCATCGGCAACAGGTGATCGTCGAGGAGGCGGCGCAGCTCGTCAGCGAATCCCGGCACGGTGCGCAGGAGCTGTTGGAGCTGCAGGCGCCACGGCGCGGCCAGTGCCTGCTCGGTATCGGCGTCCTCGGCCACCCGCGCGGCCAGCACCTGACGGCGAAGAACGTCCAGGTCGCTCCCCACGTCGTCGGCATGTTCCGGCCGGACTCTGCGCCACAGTGCCACGGTCGCCGAACGCGCCTGCTGCCACGCGTCGGTGGCCATGGCGCCCACCAACGCGGATCCGGCTGCCAGTGCCAGCGGATCCATCCGTCCTCCCCTGTTGACCGACCACGGTGCCGGCGGCCCCCACCTCACCCGTGCCGAGGCCCCGTGCCCGGAGCACCATCGTAGGACGCGTACCCGAACGCGCGCCCGGAAATGCACGAAGCCGTGGGCGACTTCGGCCTATGACCTCCTCCTTCCGGTTAGCGGCAACGCCCCCCTCGGAGCGAGGCGTCCGCGACGGGACATCGCACCTCAAGCGGACGGTCGAGCCTCACCGCGGCATCCCTCGGCCGGCACGTCCGGGACGAGAACTCTGTCGGGCTTGCCGAGCGGGCCCGCCCAGAAGGACAGGGTGCTCACCACGACGGCGAGCGCGATGCCCGCGTAGACGTCCGCGACCCGGTCGGTCCGCTGGATCAGCCAGGCGCCGCCCAGCGCGCCGATCGGCTGTCCGGCGCCGGCTATGACCATGGCGACGGACTGGACTCGTCCCAGGTACTCCTCGGGCACGATGCTCTGGCGGAGTGTGAGGGTGCGGACGGCGAACAGGACGGGTAGCCCGGCGGCCGCCGCCCACAGGATGCAGGACGGCCAGAACGAGGAACTGCGGGACATGGCGAAGATGAGGCAGCCCCACGCGGTGGGCATGCCCAGGATGACGCTGCGGAAGGAGAGGCGCCGGGTGATCCGGCCCGCGGCGAAGGTCACGGCACCGATGCCGACGCCGTCCGCAGCGAACAGCAGACTGACCTGGGTGCCGTCGGCGGCGAGGTGCACATGGGCGAAGTAGACGATCTGCGACCAGATGGTCCCGCTCAGGATGTTGAAGAAGACCGACAGCATCGCGACGTTCCGAAGCGCAGGATGCCCCATGACAAGGCGTACACCGGCGCTGATGTCGGCCCGGACCGTCGCCCCGGTACGGCGGCGGCGTCCGTTGAAGGGAGTCCGGATCATCCTCAGTGCGAGCGTCGAGACGAAGAAGGAAGCCGAGTCGAAACCGAAGACCCAGGAGACCGGCATGCCGCCGCCGACGAGAGCGCCGGCGATGACCGGGCCGAACACGGAGGCGACCGCGTAGCACCCCTGGAGCCTGCCGTTCACCGCCGCAAGGTTGCTCCTCCCGGTGAGCGCCGGGACCGCGGTGCCGTCGACCGCTCGGGACACCAGGCCGAGCGACGTGTTCGCGAACGCGATGCCGTACAGCCAGACGGCGTTCAGGCCGTCGACGAGCCACAGGCCGGGGATCATGCCGATGACCACGCCTCGTGTCGCGTTCGACCAGGCGAGCGCGCGCAGCCGGTCCACCCGGTCGACCCACGCGCCCACCACCAGCCCGAACAACACGAAGGGGAGGAACGTCGACAGCGTCGTCAGGGCCAGGTTCCAGGCCGAGCCCGTGAGCTCGAACACCAGCAGTGGGAGGCCGAAGGCCGTGAACGACGAGCCGAGGCTGGAGACCACCTGACCGGTGAGGTACAGCCGAAGGTCCCGCCGACCGGTCGCGGCCGTGCGCCTGGGGTCGGCCTCTGGCGCGGTCGGAGGCCGACGGTCAGCGGGGCGCGGCCGCACGGGCGACGACGACGTCGGCGAGCTGCACGGGCGTGCTCGCGGCGAAGACCTCGCGGATCGTCACCTTCGCCTGGAACGCCTTCTGGAGCTTCGCGACGAGGACGCCGGCCAGCACCGAGTTCCCGCCGGACTCGAAGAAGTCCGAGTCCGGGCTGATCTCACCGTCGGCGTCGAGGATGTCGGCGAAGATGCCGATGATGTCCGCCACCACCGGCCCGTGTTCCGTCGTGGTCGCCATGAAGCCTCCGGTTGTTCCTGGGGCTGCTTCGGGAGCAGCGCTGATCGGGGTGCCTTGCGAGGTGGATGCTAGGAAGACGGCCTTTCCCCTCGCTTTCGCCCGCCGTCCGGCGAAAAGGTGTCGAAAGCGCCTCCGAAGATCCTGGGAGGGTACCCGCGGGTCCAGCTCGCCGAAGCCTGGCGAGCCCCGCAGACCGCTCATGGAGGGGCAGGGCGTTGAATCACGAGGAGGTTCCGATCTCTGCGGACGGGGACGCGTCGGACTCTGGGGCACGGTCTTCCGACCACGGCGCGGCCGGTCTGATCGATCTCGGCCGTACCCGGTGGCGGATCCAGCCCGACTTCGTCCTGCGCGGCGCCGGGTTCCCGGTGGCCGATGCCCTGGCGTTGGGCGATCGGGAGCTGGCGGCAGCGGCGGACCGTGAGCCGGACCAGGGGGACCAGGGGAAGTTCGCCCCGGTCTTCGCCGCCGCGGCGGACCGCTCGGTCGCGACGATGCGTGAGCTCCTGGCCGGTCCGCTCTACGCCGAGGCGCTGACCTGGCAGAACCTTCAGGCGGCGAAGACGCTCAGGAAGCTCGTCACCGACGAGGACATGTCCGATGGGAAGCGTCGGCGGCGGATGACAGCGCTGACGAGCTACATCCAGCGCTACACCACGAAGAACGACACCGTCGGGTTCTTCGGCCCGGTGGCCTGGGCGCGGATCGCACCGGGCGGCCCCACGTTCACGGTGGACGCCGGGCCCGCGCTGGTCCGCTCCCGGGCCGTGTTCTTCGAATGGTGGGTCATCGACACCCTGGCCGGGCTGTGGTCCCAGGACCCGGAGATCGTCCCCGGCCTGCGGCCGGTCGTCGCGGAACACTGGTCGGTCCGGGAGACCGGAGTGCGCGGCCCGCGCGGCCGGACCCCCGACCTGTCGGCCGAGGACCTGGACCTGCTGCTCCGCTGCGACGGATCGCGAACCGTCGCCCAGCTCGCGGAGACCTCGCCGGAGGGCGACGCACTCCGACGGCTCGGCGCCCTGGCGGAGCGCGGGATGGTCGTCATGAGCCTGGCCGGACCGTTCGAGGCGTATCCGGAGCACCGGCTGCGGGACCGGATCCTGGAGCTGGCGGACGGACCGGCGCGGACCAGGATGTTGTCGGACCTGGACGAGCTGATCGCCGGCCGGGACCGGATCGCGGCCGGCGCCGGCGACGTGGAGGCGCTGGAGCGCGCCATGGACGACCTGAACGGCGCGTTCGAACGGATCACGGGCGAGAGCGCGGTGCGGCGCAGCGGTGAAACCTACGCCGGGAGGACGCTGGTCTACGAGGACACCACCCGGGACTTCGACCTCGTCCTCGGAGCCGGCGTGCTCGATCGGATCGCCGAGCCGCTGGGCTTGGTCCTGGACAGCGCGGCCTGGCTGGTCGACCGCGTCGGGGCGCAGTACGAGGACTGGCTCTGCGTCCTCCACGAACGCCTTCGGGTGAAGTCGGGGGACGGCGAAGTCACCCTCGACCACCTGGTGGGCGCGGCCACCAGGGGCCTGGAGTTCGGACACCGCAGCATGCCGCAGCTGGTGGCCGACCTGTCGGAGGAGCTGCGGGCGAAGTGGACCGGGATCCTGGCCGCCGAGCCCGGTGCCGGACGGCACCGGGTCCGGGCCCGCGACATCGCCGACCGGGTCCGCGCCGAGTTCCCCAGCGGGCCGGCGCGATGGTCTTCCGCCCAGAACCACTCGCCGGACCTCCTCATCGCCGCCGCAGACGCCGAGGCGATCGCGCGCGGGGACTTCTTCGTGGTCCTCGGCGAGGTGCATCCGGCGATGAACACGCTGGAATCCCGCCCCCTGGTGAACACGCACCCCGACCCCGCCCGGCAGATGGCGTGTGCGGCGGCGCTCCACGCCGGCCGCCGGGTCGTGCCGGTGCCGTCGCGCTACTCGGCCAGCGTCACCTCGCGGACGTATCCGCCGGCGCTCCTGAGCGAGGACTACGCGTACTGGTCCATGCACGCGCGGACGACGGGCGTGCCCGGCCGGATCGTGCCCGCCGCCGACCTCGTGGTCAGGAGGGTCGGTGACCGGCTGACGGTGGCGGAGCGGAACGGCGAACTGCGGGGGGACCTCCTGGAGTTCGTCGGCGAGTACCTCTCGGGCGTCATCGTCAGCGCGTTCGGTCTCACCGCAGCCGGCTCCCACAGCCCCCGGATCACCGTGGACGAGCTGGTGGTCGCCCGGGAGTCCTGGTCCTTCAAGTGCGCCGGCCTCACCTGGCCGGCCGTCGCCGACGACGCGGCCCAGTTCCTGGCCGCCTGGCGCTGGCAGCGCGAGAACGGGCTCCCCCAGCAGGTGTTCTTCCTGGTCACGGGAGAGATCAAGCCGATGTTCCTCGACTTCGCCAGCCCGGCCTCGGTGCGCCTGGCCGCGAAGATGGTCCGCGGGTCGCTCGCCGCCGACCGGGACGGCTCGCTGCGGGTGAGCGAGATGCTCCCGACGCCCGACCAGTGCTGGCTCCCCGATGCGCAGGGGCGACGCTACACGTCGGAACTCCGCCTGGTCTGCTCCGCCATGAATCCCTGATGGACGGTCCGGTCCGTGTGCCCGTAGAGGTAGGCCCGGACCAGGTTGGGGACCCGGTAGTGGACCCGGCCGGGCGACCCGCCGGGGACCTCGTGCAGCAGATGCCCGTCCACCAGGCGCTCCACGATGTGCTGGGCCGTGGACCGGTGACTCTCGAGGGCCCCGGCCAGGCTCTCCGCGTCGGCCGGGCCCGCGCGTCCGGCCGTGAGGAGCACCGTCCTGAGCATCTCCGCGGGGAGTGCCCGGAACTCCGCCTCGATCCCGGAGAACGCGTCCCGGTCTCCGAGACGCAGCGTGCTCCACGCCGCCCTCGGATCCTGCATGCTGAGGAGCATCTCGGCCAGCTGCCGGCGCGGTCGGGCCGCGAGCCGTTCCGCGAGCATCCGGACCGCGAGCGCCTGGCCGTCGGCGAGGCGCACGAGGCGGCGCGCGGCCCCCGGCTCGGCGGCCACCCGGCCCCGCCCGATCACCGCGGTCAGCAGGCCGAGCGCGTCGTCATCGGACAGCGCGCCGACTTCGGCCCAGTGCGGTCCGGGAAGCCCCGGCAGCCGCGTCCGGGCGGTGATCACCACGCCGCATCGGCTGCCGCCCGGCACCAGGTGGCGGATCTGCGCCTCCGACGCGGCGTCGTCGAGGACGACGAGGACGTCGCGGGCGGCCAGCAGGCTGCGATACAGGTCGGCGCGCTCGTCGACGTCGCGGGGGACGGCGTCGGACGGGACCCCGAACGCCCGGATGAAGCGGCGCAGCGCGTCCGCCTGCGGCACCGGGTCCGCAGTGCTGCCCCGCAGATCGATGTAGAGCTGCCCGTCCCGGAAGCGCCGTTCCGCCAACCGGTGCGCCACGTGCACCGCGAGCGCACTCTTGCCGTTGCCCGCGGCGCCGTGCAGGGCGACGACCGGGGCCCGCCGGGCGAAGAGCGCCTCGACCTTCTCGACGAGGCCGCGACGTCCCGTGAAGTCGTCGAGGTCACGGGGCGTCTGGCGAGGGGGGACCGCCGGCGATCGGCTCACGATCCCCGACCGGACGGGCGAGGCGTCCGCACGCGCGGGAGCTGCGAGATCCGCTTCCAGCGCCCGCAGTTCGGCCCCCGGCGGCAGCCCGAGCTGGTCACCGAGCAGCCGACAGCCGGCCCGGCACACCTCCAGCGCCTCGGCCCGCCGACCGGTACGGGACAGGGCCTCGGCGTAGCGGACGCGCAGCCGTTCCTGGAACGGATACCGCTCCACCTGCTCGGCGAGCCCGGCGAGGAGCTGCTCCGGTCTCCCCAGGCCCAGCTCCAGGTCGCTGTACGACTCCCAGGCCGCCAGGAGCTCCTCCTCGAGGCGGCTGATGGTCCCGGTGAACGCGATGTTCTCCAGATCGGCGCCGAACGGGCCGCGCCACAGTGCGACGGCCTGCCGCATCAGCGCGACAGCCGCGGTCGGGTCACCCCGGTCGGCCGCGGCCGCGGCCCGGCCGGTCCGGTCCCGGAACAGCTCGAGGTCGACCTGTTCGGCCGACACGTCGAGGAGGTAGCCGGGGGGCGTGGTGTGCAGCAGGCCGACGCCCCCGAGCCGGCTCAGTGACTTGCGGATCGCGGAGATGCAGATCTGGACCTGGTTGCGGGCCGTCGGCGGCGCCGGGCCGGCCCAGGCCGCCTCGGCCAGCGTGTCGAGGCCGACCGTCCTGCCGCGGTTCAGCAACAGAACCGTGAGGATCGCCCGCTGCCGGCGGGAGCGGACGGGCCACTGCCGCTCGCCGTGGGTGACCTGCACCGGCCCGAGGACCTCGAAGCGCAGACCGGTGCTCGCCGTCATGTCTCGAGCGCCTCCTGACGCGGTTCGGTGCGCGACTCCGTGAGCACTTCTGTGAGCGTGTGCGTGAACCGGCGCCCGAGTCCCGCGGGGAGGCTCCGGCCCCACTGCACCTCGATGTCCAGGCGGTCGGGGCGTTGGAAGAACCGGACTCCGAGGTCGTTCTTCGCCGACGGATACCGGGGGTAGATCGTGGTGGACATGGCCAAGCCGCCCGCCTCCCGCTCCATCACCTCGGGCAGTCGCACATAACTGGCCATGACGCTGTTCAGCCGGGTGGCCCGGGCGTCCCTGCCGGGTGCGGTCCGGCCCGCCAGATCGGTGAAGGGGAAGGTGCGGCGGCGTAGATCGGCCCGCCACAGACCGGCGTTCCGTTTCGCCAGCTCTCCGGGGGGCGCGTCACGCGAGTCCGCGCGCAGCGGGACCTCGTTGACGAAGTAGCCGAGCACGTCGCTCCAGTCGCCCTCGCGGGGCCGGACCGAAGTCGCCGCGCACACGTAGGTGGGATCCCCCGAGGCCACCGGCATCGCACGATGGACCGCGGCCATGAGGTACGCGAAGAGGCCCGTTCCGATCTCGTCGGCGCAGTGCCGGAGCCGAGCGGTCTGCGCCGCCGTCAGCGGGACCAGGCGTCGGCCGTCGTCGGCCGCTGATCCGCCGTCGCCGGATTCCCACGGGGCGGGGCGGACGCCGAGCGGCACCCGCTGATGCCAGTGCTCGGCGTCCTCGTCGCGGGCGGCCCGTTCCGCGGACACCACCCGACGGACGAGGTCGAGATGCCGGGCCTCGTCCTGTCCGACGAGCGAGCCGGCGACCGCGTCGCCCATGCGGCGGACGAGCGCGAGATAGCCGACACCGTCGTAGACCAGGTGGTGGGTGATCGCGATCAGGGCGGTGCGGTCGCCGCCCAGCCGGACCGCGATCACCCGTGCCAACGCGCCCTCGTCGGACTCGAACGGCTCACCGGCCCGGCTCACCGCGTAGTCCGCGAGCGCCTCCGGGCTCAGGCCGGGCAGTTCGACCGTCTCCACCTCCGGGACCTCGCGGCTGATCCACTGGACCACCCCTCCGGTGTCCGGGTCTATGCCGAAGCGTGCTCGCAGCCCGGGGGTCAGCCCCATCAGCCGCCGACCCGCCGCCGCCAGGTCGGCATCCGTGACGGGCCCTCGGATGTGCATGACCGTGGGCGCGTTGTACGCACTGGCGGACGGCGCACGCTGCTCGGCGAAGAACATGGAGGTCTGTCCCGCAGTCGCCGGTGGGCGGACCGCGGTTCGGCCGGGATTCATGGTCACTGGGGATGTGCTCCTTGCCGACGAATCGTTCCTGGATAGGGCCGGCCTTCCAGGTGCTCCGCCATCGACGCGAGGATTCCGGCGATCCGCTGCGGGCCCCATTCGGCGACCGCCGCGTTGACCGGCACCGCCGCCGTGACGAAGTTCAGAATGATCGTGTCGCGTAGCAGCAGGTGTGCCTCGAGAAGGTCGTCGAAGCCCTTCGGCAGCGGTCGGACCCGGCAGTAGCCGGCCAGGTACGCGTCGGCGAACGCCGCGTAGGCCTCCGGTTCGCCTCCTGCGGCCCGGTAGACGGAGGACAGCACCGTGGCGATGTCGAGGAGGAAGTGGCCGGTGCCGCAGTCGTCGAAGTCGATGACGCCCACACTGCCGTCGGGCAGGGCGATCATGTTCCCCCGGTGCAGGTCGGCGTGGATCCGGCCGCTGTCGCCCGGTTCGCCGGACTCGAGCAGCGGCGTGATCGACGCGGCGATGTCCCGCAACGTGGCCACGCCCTGGCCGCCGAGCTGTCGCCGGGCCGCCTCGGAGGTCAGGGCGTGACCGTCGAGGAGGATGGTCCGGGCGTCCCACACCGGGCGGTCGAAGTCCGGGAGGGACACCTCCAGGGCGTTTTCGTGCAGGTGGGCGGTGACCGAGCCCATGCTCTCGGCCGTCCCCGGTCGCCGGTACGGGGGGTCGGCAGTTCCGGGCACCCAGTGGAACACCGCGAGGGAGGAGGCTTCGCCGTGTCCGGGGACCGCCACGGGCACCACGAAGCTTCCGTCGCCGGCTTTGACCGGCCCGGGGACGGCGACGGTGCCGGAGGCCGCCAGCGACTCCAGCCACCTCATCTCGCTCTGCTGCTGGCGGGCGGAGCGGCCGTCGCGAACGGACAGCCGGGCCATGAACGCCGCGTCGGATCCCCGCTCCGTGACCCGCCACACGGCGTTGTCCTCGTACTGTTGGGCTTCCATGGCCAACAACGCGCCGTCGAAGCCGTAGTGCTCGGACAAGGCGTCCCGCGCCAGGCTCTCGAGGCGGTCGAGCTGTGCATCGTGGCTCAGGTCGGAGAATCCGAGAGACGCCATGTGCTTCCTTTCCACAAAACCGTTCAGAGACCCGGTCCGATCGACTCGGCTCCGAGTCATCCGTGAGATGTCACCGGGCTGCCCGACCGGCCGCGGGAGGTGTGGGACGGACGCCGCCGGCTTCGGCGACGATGTCCAGGAAACCTTGCCGGTAGCGCTCCCACTCCTCGGTCAGAATCGTGCCATCGACATGGCGTCGGGCATCCGGCTCGGCCGACGCCTGCAGCACCGTCAGGAGCTCGGCCGCGAACGCGTCCACGTCGTCGACCGCCGTGAAGACGGCCGGCGACGCCCCGGCGCCGTCCCGGTGGCCCGGGATGTCCGTCAGAACGAGGGGGAGGCCGTGCTGGCGCGCTTCCAGGACCGATATCGGCACCCCCTCGAAGCGGCTCATCGAGACGAACCCGACGGCGCCGGCCAGGACGCTGTCCACCAGGTCCCGCCGCCACACGGCGCCGAGCCAGACCACCCGGTCGGCGACGCCGAGCTGGTTCGCGAGCAGGTAGAGCGGGATGTTCTGGTCGCCTTCGCCGATGACGACCAGACGGATCACCTCGTCCGTCCGGGCCGCCGCCTGGGCGAACGCGCGCAGCAGCGCGTCGTGCCCCTTGTGGGGGTACAGGCTCTGGATCGCGACGAAGTAGCGGTCCCGGGACCAGTCCCAGGACGGCGGCTCGGCCGGGGCGGAACGTGGCTCCACGGCGTTGGTCAGGGTTCGGACCTTCCCGGCGGCCACCCCGACGTCGTCGAGGAGGAACCGGGTCGAGCGGCCGCCGACCGCGACGATGTAGTCCTCGCCGCGGGAGAGCGCGCGGTCGAGCAGGTTCCTCCGGCGGGTGCGGTTGTGGGAGTAGTCGGAATGGCAGAACCTGACCACCGTACGGGCGTTGCGGAGTGCGGGGCGGATCGACGGATACAGGCGGCCGTCCCCGAGCTGCATCAGGACCGTGGTGTCGCGGACCAGCCGCTCGAGGAAGGCGAGACGGCGCAGCCGGGCGCGCGGGGCGACGACCAGTCGTGCCTCGGAAAGGAGTTCGGCGACCAGGACGTTGCCGCGGCCGGGCTCGAGGACGCAGACCGTGACCCGGTACCCGGCCTCGATGAGGATGCGGACGTGGGAGAGCAGGACGCGTTCGAGCCCGCCGACCGTGAAGTGGCGCAGGAGGAGGACGACGGCGGGGGCCTGCTGTGCAGCGGGCGTGTCGGCGATCGGATCTGCTGATGTGTCAGGGGTCATGGAAGTCTCCGGGAAGGGGTTGCTGCGTCTGCCGCACGCCTCAGCGGTCGAGCAGCCATTCGTGGGCCGGGTCGGTGCGGAGGGCGAAGTGGTTGTCCGCGCTCCCGTGGGCCGCCCACAGGTAGTAGATGTCGTGTCCGCCCGCGACGGCGACGGTGTGGTAGCCCTTGGGTACGGCGGCCAGCATGCCGTCGGTGACGATCTCGGTGTGCGCGTCCCGCACCGATCCGTCGTAGGTGAGGAAGATCCCGAACCCGGTGTCAGGCCGCACCCGGAACAGGAACGCCTCCTGGAGCGCGGTCTCCTGCGGCGGGTCGCTGAGCTGGTGCCGATGGGGTGGATAGGTGGACCATCGGCCGTCGTGGGCGAGTGTCTCTCCGAGGAGCACGCCGCACGTCTGCGGGGGTTGCAGCAAGGTCGTGACATGCCGCTCCCACGACCCCCTGCCGCGGACCTCCGGCTCCGGAACGGTGATCGGCGTGATGCGCGCCGGCTCGCGTGTGGCGGGAGCCGGCGAGGAGATCACCCCCACGTCGGCGGCCGACCGGCCTCCCGCGACGGTGAGCGCGGCACCCGGCGGGACGAGCCATCCGGCCGCGGGCGCGGTGAACGGGTCGGTCCGGTCGACCACGTGGCGCTCGCCGTCCACGGTGGCGGTGAGCTCCCCGGAGATCAGGATCAACGCCACTTCCTGGTCCACGGCGGCACAGACCCTGAGGTCCTCGCCGGTCCGGAGCCGGTGGTGGGTGAGCCGCAAACCGTTGGGAGTGTGCACACTGGTCGTCGTCATTCCGCTGCTCCGTGGGAAACCGGGTGGGGGATGCTGATGCGTTGTCCTCGCTCGCTCGCCTCGAACATCGAGACGCCCGTGGCCACGGCGAGAGCGGCGTCCACGGCGGTGGCGAAATCCCGCCGCCCGCCGTCGACGACGGTGTCCACGAGGGCCGACAGCATGCGGGCGTCGGCGCCGGCGTGGGTTCCGTACTCCCGGTCGATCCGGTGGACGACGCGACCGCCCGGGTCGGAATCGAACCGCACACGGTGAGGGCCGTCGGAGGTGTCGTAGTCGATGACACAGCTGCCGCTCGTGCCGCGCAGCGTGCAGCGGTACCCCTCGCGCGGCGCGTCGGCGGTCAGCGAATAGCGTGCCGTCGCACCGGACTCGTACCGGATGTCGGCGCGGATGCCGTCATGGATGTCCGCGTCGGTGGGGATGCTGTCCAGTCCCGGAAGGTAGCGATCGCGCTTCAGGACGGCCTGGACGCTCACCGGGCGCGAATCGAGCCACCAGGCGAGCAGGTCCAGGTGGTGGCAGGACTTGGTGACCTCCAGGCCGCCGGAGGCGGCGCGGGTCCGGTGCCACCGGGTGTAGTAACTCCGCGCGTGCGAAGGCTTGAGTGTGTAGTGCAACTCGGCGTCGACCACGGCTCCGATCCGTCCCTGCGCGAGCCACTCGCAGACCGCCGCGTGGACGTTCGTGAACCGCAGGTTGTGCCCGACGAGCAGTTTCGCGGACGCTCGGTCGGCCTCCGCGACGAGGTCGAACGCGTCGCGCACCGTGGTGGCCAGCGGCTTCTCCACGAACGTCGTGCAGCCGGCGGTGAGGGACCGGCCCACGTGGTCCCGGTGTGTGGCGTCCGGCGAGGCGACGACCACCAGATCCGGCCGGGTGTCGGCGAGGATCCGGTCGACGTCGGACGAGTGGCCGACCGCGGCGCCCGGAAGATCGGACGCGATGCTGCGGGCGGCGTCCGGGTCCGGGTCGACGACGGCCACCGGGGTCGCGCGGATCTCCGTGAACGGCGCGGCGCCGGCGAGCCACGGTGCGTACAGCTTCCGGGCCCGGGTGCCGGCTCCGATCAGGACCACCCGTATCGGCCTGGCCATCAGAGACCGTCCGGGGTGACGGCCGGTACCGGACGGCCCGCCAGGATCACGTCCCGGATCTCCAGATCGGGAGTGAGGATCACCGCGTCGCCGTCGGATCCGGGCAGCAGCGCTCCCTTACGGGGATACAGTCCCACGGTGCGGGCCGGTGTCGCGGTCGCCATCGTCAGGACGTCCGCCACCGGAGCCCCGGTCAGGGCCCGCATCCGAGGCAGCGTCATGGCGAGCGGCAGCACGCTTCCGCACAGGCTCCCGCCGTCCTCCGTGGCCGCGTACCCGTCGTGGACGCGTCCGGTGGCGGCCCCGACCCGGAAGGTCCGGCCGACGGCGAGTCCGGTTCCGGCCGTCGCGTCGGACACCAGGCACAGCCGGTCGGGCCCGAAGCAGCGCAACGCGATGGTCAGCAGCGTCCCCGGCAGGTGACGGCCGTCGGCGATGACCTCCGCGGACAGGCCTTCGGACGCCAGCGAGGCCTCCAGCAGCCCGGGGATCCGGGCCAGGCCGGGACGCGTCAGAGTGGACTGGCCGCTCCACAGATGCGCCAGATGGGTCGCGCCGAGGCTGCGGGCCCGCTCCAGCACCTCGGGAGAGGCGCTGCTGTGGCCGACCGAGACCCGGACCCCGTTCCCGGACAGGTGGGAGATGAGCTCGTCGGCTCCGGCGAGCTCCGGCGCGAGAGTGACCATCCGCAGCACGGCCGGCAGCGGGGTGAGCTCGCGCAGCAGCTCGGCCGGCGATCGCAGCCCACTGCTGTCGTGGGCTCCGCGCTGGGCCGCGTCGATGCAGGGCCCCTCCAGATGGACGCCCGCCAGCGTCGGTGCACCCTGATCCGTCAGCAGCGCCGCAGCGGTTTCCAGGGCGGCGGCGGTGACGGCCGGCGCGGCGCTCGCCAGCGTGGCCACCGCGGTCGTCGTGCCGGCGCTCAGGTGCGCTCCCAGGATCGCCCGCCACGCGGCCGCGTCGGGTTCGGTGAAGTCGTGGCCGAGGGCGCCGTGGACATGCACGTCCACCAGCCCCGGACCGACCACGCAGCCGCTCGCGTCGACGCATAAGCGGTCGTCGTCGTGCGGGCAGCGGTCGCGGACCACGCCTCGGCAGATCACGACGTCGCCGACGCCTGACCGCCCGCTCCGGGCGCCTATCACCGTCCCCGAACGGATGACGGCGCACCCGCCTGCGCTCATCGCTCCGCCGCCGGCCGTGCCCCGGACGGGGTACAGGCGCACCGGGTGCCGACGGGGCCGCCCGGCAGATGCCGGTCATAGGATCCGCCATCCCAGAGGTAGCGGGTGCCGTCGGGGGCCAAGGGGTCCGCGAGCGCCCGCGGCACCAGGTCGTCCAGGGCGCCGGCCAGGACGTCGGCGCGGTCGGCCTTGCGCAGCAGCCCCAGGTCCTGGAGGCGCTCGGAGTGGATGTGCTGCTCCGACTCCCGCAACTGGCGGGGGATGGCCAGGGTATTGGCCCCGGTCGCCAGGACCTCGCCCAGCATGTTCGCCCCGGCGGCCCCGATGAACAGGTCGCAGGCCCGCAGCCAGGGCAGGAGGTCCGGTTCGTAGTCGCGGATCTCCACGCCCGGGTCCTCCGCCCAGAGTTGCCCGAGCGCCAGCCGGTCCCCCGGCTCGAGGTAGGGCCCGGGCACCAGCAGGGCCCGGTCGAACTGCCCGCGTCGGCGCTGGAGCGCCGCGGAGAGCGCCCGCCACAGACCGCCGGCACCCTGGCCGCCGCCCATGGCGGCGACGACGAGACGCGCGTCGGGGTCGATGCCCAGCGCTTCGCGGGACTGAGCGGCGCTGAACGGATACGGCTCGGCGAGATAACCGGTGTAGTGGAGGCGGTCCGCCACCTCCTTCGAGACGTCGTAGTACTCCGCGAGGTCGAAGACCTCCCGGTGGGTGTGCACGTTGAACTGGCAGTAGTGGTCCAGGATCCACGGGCTCTGGTCGGGCGAGAAGTACTCGCGCGTCGTCTTCGCCCGGTCGAACAGCACGCCGCGCAGGGTCAGCACCGCGTGTTCGGCGTACCCGGCCTCCAGGGCCGGGACGAGCTCGTCTTCGGCGCCCCGGGGAATATGGTCGCTCAGCAGCACCTCGGGCCGGTAGTGATCGAGGAAGACCGTGATCAGATCCCTGCGGACCCGATGCAGGACGTCCTCGGGGACGGCGAGCCGCGGCCGCAGGTTCCAGCCGGTCGGGTCGTCGAAGTTGGCGAACGACGGGATCTTGACGACGTCGACCTCGGCGGGGAGCAGGTCCAGGCCGCGGTACGCCCCGGTGACGCCGGCGATCGAGTAGGGCTCGGGCGAGCGGAGCAGGTAGTGGGCGACCTTGGCCGTGCTGGACGTGTGGCCGAGGCTGCGGCCGTTGTGCCAGTACAGGGCGACCCTGCGGCGTTCGTCGGGCATGGTCCGGCTTTCTCCTCGTGGTGGGCGTGGGTGGGGGGCTCCGCCTGTGTGACTTCAGAACCTGCTCGCGAGGCCTTCGGCGAGCGCGGCGTCCGACAGCAGGTCGGCGTGGGGGACTTCCGTCGCCACGACCGTGAGCGCGGGAACGGCGTGCCGCCATGCGGCGACGTCCGCCCCCTCGGCGGCGACGATGGTGACGGGCAGCGTGGAAGGGTTGACCGGAAACCCTTGGAGCGCGCGCACGTGGGCAGTGAAGACGCCGAGCCTGCGCTGGTAGTGCCCGATGAGGTCGGCATCGACGCCCAGCGCCCGGAGCGCGTCGTCGAGAGCCCGGGCGGCACCGGACGACGTGATCCGATCGGCCGCAAGCGCGGGCCCGGCCGGGATCCGGTCGCCCTGACGGACGCGGTCCCGGTGCACCTGGTCGATGATCTCGGCGATGGCGTTCGCCTCGACCTCCGCCATCCGCCCCAGGTCCGGCACCTCGCCCGGGTCGAGCAGCAGCGCCCCGTGGACCTCGAGCCCCTCGGCGGCGGCCCGCCGCGCGACCTCGTAGGCGATGAAGCCGCCTGACGAGTAGCCGACGAGGAAGACCTCCCGCTGCCCCGCGGCCCGGAGTTCGTCCAGTGCGAAGGCCACCAGGTCTTCGAGGTCGGCCAGCGGCGTCTCGCCCGGTTCGAGCCCCGGCGGACGCAGGGCCAGCGCGCGCCGCCCGAACGGCCTGAGGAACCGCTGCGCGCTGAAGTCCTGGCCCCAGGCGCTGGGCACGTAGACGAGACAGGGTCCTGGCGCGTCGGGCCACATGACGAGGGAGGACATCGCACTCGAACCCCCGTCGCGCACCATGTCCGCGAACTGCTCGAAAAGCGGTGCCTCGAACAAGGAGATCAGCGACAGCTGGGACCGCAGGCGGGCGTTGACCTCGGTGGCGCAGACCACCGCGTTGATCGACGATCCGCCCAGCGCGAAGAAGTCGTCGTCCAGGTTCGGACGATCGCAGCCCAGGACTTCCTGCCAGATCCACGCCAGTTGGTGGTGCAGCGGGGTCCGGGGGTGCCGCCTCCCGGTTGCCGGGCTCGTCACGACGCCGCTCCTCGGCGCAACGACCAGCTCTGTGCGTCCGCCAGCCGGGCCAGCGGCGCGGGATCGAGGGCCGGGGAGTGCAGCCACCGGGTCGATCGCCTCGCGTAGTGCTCGGCGATCTCGGCGCCGACGTCCGGCGCGTCGCGCCCGGTCCGGACGGGGATCCAGCCGGCTTCGGCCGGTTCCGGCCGCCGCCAGGCGTCGACCAGCGTGCGGTAGAGCGCCCCTATCGACAGCACCGTGTCGGAGTGGGCGACCGACCGGGGCAGCGTTCCCCGCGTCTCGACGTGCTGACAGAGGCTGGACGCGAGGGCGCGCAGGGTCGCCGGGCGGACGGCCGGCGGATTCGCCGGGAGCTCCCGAGGACCGGCGGGATCGGTCGGTCCCAGTACTTCCGGCAGCGGGTCACCGGCCACGAGGCCGCGGCCTGCCCGCTCGCGGCACAGGACGTACGTCAGTTGCGCGGGTGAAGCCCACGTGGACGTCACCGTCACCGTCCCCGCCTCGCGGGCTTCACCGACAGCCGCCGCCAGCCGGCCGTCGTCGAACCCGGGGCGGGCGCCGGCGAGGGACTGGACGACCTCGGAGAACGGGACGACATCGGCGAAGCCGCTCAACTCGGTCAGAAGCAGGTCGAGGTTGGAGAGCATCAGAGAGGTCGACTCCCGGGACCTCCCCACGGGTCGGCGCAGCATCGGCGAGTCCGGATTGCGGCCGTCCGCGAAGTTCACCGCGTCCCAGAACTCCGCGTTCACGAACATCGTCGGATGCCCGATGTACAGGTGGACGACGCCGCCGGCGGCGGCGCGTTCGGCCACCAGCAGCCGGATCCGGGCCAGGAGGGCCGCGAACCGTGCGGCGTCGGCGAGGTCGTCCTCGACCGGGCCGATCATCGAACGCCGGGCGAAGCAGAGCGCGCCGGCGTACCAGTGCGGCTGGTCGTCCGACGGGATGCGGCTGAACGAGTGCACGTGCGACGAGATGCCCAACTCCGCGACCGTGGCCGGGATCTGCGGCCCCCAGGATGTGCCGGGCGTCGCGAACGCCCACAGCCGCCGGCCGGTGAGGTCGCGCAGGAAGTCCGCCCCGGACGCCTCGCGGGCGATCACCTCCGCCCTGCCCTCGTCCCACGTGCGGGTCTCGAGGTATTCGGAGATCGTGGGGTGTCTCGAATGACGGTCGGAGTGGAAGCCGATGTCGTGTCCGCGAAGGGCGTTCACGACATCGGTCCGGCCCCGTTCCGCCAGCGCCCGCGCCTTGTCTCCGGTGAGGAAGAAGCCCGCTGACATCCCGTGGCGCCCGATCAGGTCGGCCAGCCACACGATTGCGTCGTCGCTCTCGGCCGTCACGACGTCCTCGACGTCGAAGGAGAGGACGACCCGGGGCCGCTCTGCGGTCGGCGTCATCGGGGATCGGCCTTCTGGAAGTCGTTCATCCACAACGTGGCGGCCGCGTCCCGGAGGACTTCGAAGGCGCACGCCGGTTCGATCTCCAGCGCGCACAGCCCCGAGTAGTCCCGTTCCTCCAGCATCTCCCGCACCCGCCGGAGCGGCATCGCAGCGAACGGGGTCACCGGACCACCCTTGAGGTGGATCTGCCGGACCAGTCCCAGCAGATCGGACAGCGCGGCGACGGGATCGACTCCGGCATACAGGCAGTTGCCGATGTCGAAGTAGAGCCCGACGTTGTCGTGAGCGCTCTGCTCCACCAGGCGGGCGACCTCGTAGGGGTCGGCGCCGCCGACGAACTCGACGGCGAGGGAGGCCCCCGACGCGTCCGCGATCGGTGCGAGCTCGTCCAGTGCCTCCGAGTAGACCCGGAACCGGTCGTACTCGTCCTCGACGACACGTGCGGGGATCAGGATCGGGCCGTACCCCGCGGCGGCACACGTTTCGATCAGACCCCCGAGACCGGCCACCGTCTCGTGCCGTTCGGGTGCGGGCAGCTTCGGCAGGGCGGCGAATTCGGCGAGGACGACCGATCGGACGGCCACGCCGTGCCGGGCGGCGGTGTCGGCCACGGCGCTGAGCGTCGCCGCCCCGGTCTCGATCTTCGCCGACGCCTCGGCGAAGCTGAAACCGAGCCGCTTGATCTCTCCGAAGACCCTGTCCAGGCCCCGGGAGGCGTCGACGGAATCCAGGTTCAAGCCGACGTGGGTCACGACTCATCGCCTCCCCGCCGTGCCTCGGCCGACAGGAGATCGCCGACCCGGACCGGAGTGCCGGTGCGGGCGGACTCCCGGTGGGCCGCGGTCGCGGCCAGCGTCCTCAGGGCGTCGGCGTACGGGGAGCGGATGAGTCCGGGGTCCTTCTCCTCGACGGCACGCAGGAATGCCACGTCCTGCTTCGCCATGGAGTCGTCGTCGAACACCGACTCCGTCACGTCGCCGCCGGCGATGACCTGGACGGTCCGGGCCTCTCCCTCGAACCCGAGCACCGAGATGGTGACGTCGTCCGCGAACAGGTGCAGGCCCTTGGCCCGTTGCGGCTTGCCGTGGCCGGAGATCAGGTTGTTCGTCAGGCTGCCGATCGCGCCGTCGGCGAAGCCGAAGCAGGCGGCCTCGGCCGCGAGGATCTCCGTGTCGGGGCTGTCGGCGCTGCGCCGGCGGCCGATGGCGTAGACCGTGTCGATCTCGCCCATCAGGTATCGGAGCATGTCCACCTGATGGGTGGCCATCTCCAGGACCTGGCCGCCGGACTTGGCGATGTCGGCGTACCAGGGGGCCTTGGGCCACGAGGTGTAGCGGTGCGCGACCGCCATGGCGATCCGGCGGCCGTCCAGCACCTGCTCGATGTGGTCGATGACGGCCGAGTACCGGGTCTGGTACCCCGCCGCGGCGATGAGGCCGGCCGCATCGAGGAGACCGTTGATCCGGATCGCCTGTGCCAGGTCCACGGACACCGGCTTCTCGACGAACATCGGCACCCTCGCCTCGATCGCCGCCAGCTCGGCGGCTCCGTGGGCGTGGGGCGGCAGACACATGAAGACCGCAGAGAGGTCCTGCTCGTCGAACATCTCCTGCACGGTGCGGTAGACGACCGGCGCGTGCCCGAGTTCGGATGCCAGAGCGGCTGCGGCGGCCGCGGCCCCGCTGTCGATGTCGCAGAGCGCTGCCACCTCGACGTTCGAGAGCGGTGCCACTCGCTTCAGGTGCTCCTTGGCTATGAAGCCGGTACCGACAAACCCGATGCGTAACGTCATCGAACTACCTCCGAGGGAACCCCGGCCTTCGAGCCGGGAGGTTGGCAAAGGGGAAGGTTTCCGCCACTCAGGACGGAGAGGATGGCAGGGGCGGGTCCGCGTCACTCGGTCCAGTCGACGAGGATGCCGATCGTGGGGGTCAGGTCGTCGTCGAGGCGACGGAACGCGCCGGCCACGTCGCCCCGGGCGAAGCGGTGGGTCACCAGCCCGGCCAGGTCGAGCCGCCGCTGGGCGACGAGATCGAAGAACAGATCCACGTTGCGGCGGAACGGCCAGCGCACGACCGGCGTCCGCTCCGCACGCTGGATGTGACTGTCGTGCACCCCGACGACGGTCTGGCTGCGTCGCAGCACCTCGCCGCCGATGACCTGCTGAGCCGGGAAGGGCGTGTCGCCGACCAGGACGATGGTGCCGCCGACGGCGGTGTACTCGGACGCCGCCGCCAGGACGGACGGCGATCCCGTCACGTCGTAGACGACGTCAACGCCGCCGGTGGCCCCGAGGATCCGGTCGCGGGCCTCCGCGGCCGTGACCGTGGCGGCACCTGCGCGGCGGGCCGCGGCCAACCGCGTCTCGTCGCCTCCGACGCACCATACCGTCGCCGCCCCGGCCACGGCCGCGTACCGGGCCACCAGCTGGCCGAGCGGCCCGAGGCCGACGACCGCGGCGTGGTCGCCGAGCCCCGGTTCGCCGCGGCGCACGGCGTGCTGGGCGATCGCCGACAACGCGAACCACACCGCGTCCTCGTCGGACACCTCGTCCGGGATCCGGTACGACCTCGACTCCTCCGCGACGGCGTACGTCTGGTAGCCGGCCCGGGTCGCCACACGGTCGCCCACCGCGAGTGACCGCACCGCCGATCCTGTCGCGATCACCTCGCCGACCATGCTGTATCCCGGCGTGAACGGGTAGGTGATCCACTGCGCCCAGTGAGTGCCCGGCGCGTAGTCGCCGCGGAAGCACACGCGGTCCGTGCCGGAACTCAGGAGCGACTTCCGCGCCCTCACCAGGACGTCGTGCGGGCCCACCGCGGGCAGCGGGACCGATCGCATCTCCACCTGCCGCGGCTCGGTGATGACGGCGCGGCTCGTCGTGGTCACCTCCATGTCCGACCCCTGTTTTCCCTGGTCACCCGGTTTCCGGTCGGCTGGATAGACGCTTCCACTCTAATGTCTTCCTTTCTCGCCGAATGTGTTCCGCAGAGAAACTTTGCGCTTGCCGGACGGCGCCGAAACAGCCGCCGGGGCACCATCCGGGGCAGCGCCGATTGCCCTTTCAGGCAGCGCCGCCGGTTCCACCGACTCGACCTGCGCGTTCGTCCAAGAACCTTGCTCGCGAAAGCACGGCGTTGTACGGTCTGGGTCCATCAGCGGATCACGGCCCGGCCGGCCGCATCGCACCACCGGGTTACGGCGCCGCCGGGTCGCAGTGTCCGGGTCCGAGCCCCGAGAAATCCGGCCCAATTCCGCCGTTGAAAGCCGCACCACCCGCTGGGGATTCCCTGACTCATTGCGGCCTGCCTCGCCGCGAAAGGACGCTGTCCGCGTGTCGAATAGAGCGCTGAATATTCAGGTCGAGTTCACCGCCGATATGCCACGGAAGACGTACCGGGCGTTCGACTCGAGTCCGGTCTGGGGGACGCCGGTCAAGGTCGACCCGCTTCGGGCGCCGGCGTTGGCGGAGCGGCTGCTCACGCTGGCCGATCTGGCGTCGTGTTACGCCGACGAACTCGTCGGCCCGGACGACGAGGAGTGCACGGTGATGGGCTACTGCCTGGGCGCCGGCTTCGCCCTCGCACTGGCCGAGGCCGTGTCCTGCCGGATTCCCGTCACCAAGGTGGTCCTCCTCGATCCGGCCGAGCTGAGCCGGGAGCAGTGCCAGATCGTCCTGAACCGGCTCGCCGGCGGACGCGACACCGACCCCGACGCCCCGGACATCCGGGACGTCCCCGTCGACCAGGCGTTCTCACTGGGTACCGCCCATCTCAGGACCAGGCTCGACGAGACACTGGCGAGCCTGCCGGACGCGGCGCGGGCGGAACTGCTCCGGATGAACACGTCGTGGTTCGGCTTCGTCCTGGCGTCCGCGACCGCCGGCCTGCCGCGGCTGGACGTCGACCTGCGCTCGGTCTTCAGCCGCGACGTTCAGGGCTCCCGCTTCATCCCCCTGTCGGACGGCGTGGACCGTCTCGACGTCCCCGCGTCCGAGTTCTTCTCGGCGCTCTGCGGCTCGGACCTCGTCGCCGCGCTGCGGTGACACCGTACCCGCGACCGTTCACCCGCCATTCATCCGTCGACTGCAGGAGGCACGATGATCTCTGCCAGCGAGCGATCGGCCGCTCCCGAGACCGTCCGCCGGCTTCTCGGCCCCGCGTACGGGGCCGGCGACCGGCCATGTCTCGACGACGGCGCGGGCTTGGTGACCCGCGCGGAACTGCGCAGCCGCGTGCGGACTCTCGCCGCGAGGATCGGCGATCTCGCCGGGCAGCACGCCCTCGTCGCAGTGCTGTGCCACCGGGGGCGCGACTTCGTGGCGTCCGTGCTCGCCGTCCACCACTGCGGCGGCGCCTACCTGCCGCTCGACACGTCCCACCCCGACGAGCGTCTCGCGACGGTGCTGGCCTCAGCCGCGCCCGACCTCGTCGTGACCACGTCGGACCTCGTCGACCGGCTTCCGTCCGGGACGGCGGCGCTCCTGCTCGACACCGGCGATGTGGTCGGCCGGACGGCCACGCGCACGATGCGGTGCCGCGGCCTCGCCTATGTCACGTACACCTCCGGCACCACCGGACGCCCCAAGGGAGTCGCGGTCACCCACGAGGGGCTCCGCGCATACTTCCAGGCGATGGACCGCGAGATCGGGGAGAGCCGGGACCAAGTGTGGCTCGCGGCCAGCAGCGTGACGTTCGACTCGAGCGTCGGCGAGATCCTGTGGCCCGCGGTCAGCGGGCATCTCGTCCGGCTCGGGGGCAACACGTTCCCCGAACTCGTGGACGAGGTGCTGGACCCGACGCGGCGGATAACCCACATGCAGTGCGCACCGACGCTGCTTCGCCTCCTGCTCTCCGAGCCCGGCGCCGACGAACGGCTCCGCACGGCGCAGACGCTGCTCATCGGCGGCGAGTCCTTCCCGCTCGACCTGGTCCCGAGCCTGAGAACGGGCTCCGGGGGCCCACGACTGGTGAACGTGTACGGGCCGACCGAGGCGACCGTCTGGGTGTCGCGGTGCGACGTCGCCCCCGGGGCGACCGGCCCGGTCAGCGTGGGCGCGCCCAGCGAGGGGAACGTCCTCCGGGTGCTCGACGAGCGCCTGGAGCCGGTCGATCCCGGTGGGACCGGCATGCTGTGGATCGGAGGCCGGCAGGTGGCGGCCGGATACTGGAACGACCCGGCCCTGACCGAGAAGGTGTTCCTCCCGGATCCGTTCGCCGGCGGCTCGACCCGGATGTACCGGACCGGCGACGTGGCCGTGGTGACTCCGGACGGCATCGTGCTCGTCGGCCGCGAGGACGACCAGGTCAAGGTCCACGGCAACCGCGTGGAGCTCGGCGAGGTCGAAAGAGCGCTCCGCGCCGTCCCGGGGGTACAGGACGCGGTGTGCCTGGTCGACCGGGACACGGCGGCTGCCTCACTGCTGGTCGGCGTGTGCGCCGGAGCCGGCATAGACCGCAACGCGGTGCGTGCCCACGTGACCGGCCTCCTCCCCGGCTACATGGTCCCCAGTCGGATCGTCATCCGGGACCTCCTCCCGATGACCGTGGCCGGCAAGGTCGACCGGCGACGGCTCGCCCAGGACCTGGGCGTCGCAGCCGACTCGTTCACCCTCACCGGTCTCGCGCACCCGGCCGGGGGGCCCGCACGCTGAAGGCGGTTCCAGCGGTCGTCGCCACCCGTGGTCGGTGGGTCGAGCCGCGAGCCGTTCGGACAGACGCTCGGCCGGGGTCTCCCAGCCGAGCGTCTTGCGTGGGCGGACCCAGGGAACCCCACCGGGCCGGGCCGCTCGGTGTACGGCGTTCAGCGCCCCGGTTCGACGACCAGGACCAGGCAGTCCGGCTGAGCGCTGATCCGAACCGCCTCGTTGATCCGGGAGAGACCGACCCGGTGGGTGATCAGCGGCTCCAGGCGGAGCCGGCCGGACGCCACCAGCCCGAGCGCCTCCTCGAACGCCCCCGGCCGGTAGTGGTAGCTCCCGACGAACGTGAGCCGGCGGTAGTGGACCTCGTTGGGGTCGAGGCGGATCTCGGTCCCCGGCGGGCAGCCGCCGAAGCCGACGACCGTTCCGCCTGTCCGGACCACGTCGAACGCCGTCCGGTAGGTGGCGGCCGTGCCGACGGCCTCGACCACGACGTGCACCCCCCGCCCGTCGGTGAGCTCGGCGATCCGCTCCTGGAACCGGTCGTCCGCCGGGACCGGTATGCCGCCGAACTCGGCGACGAGGGCGCTGCGGTCGGCGTGGTTCACCGAACAGAACACCCGGCGTGCCCCTCGCAACCGTGCCAGCTGGATCTGGATCAGGGCCACCGGGCCGCACCCGATGACCGCCACGTCCTGGCCCGGCCCGATCCCGGCGGTGTGAGTGGCGTCCAGGACGCATGCGACGATCTCGGTCAGCATCGCGGCGGGGAGGGGCACGCCGGTGGGCACCGGCGTGACGTGCGTGGTCGGTGAAGGCCGGATCCGCACGAACTCGGCGTGCGCACCCGGCTCGACCACGGGCCTGGCGCCGCACAGCGCCTGCTGGCCGTCGCGGCACTCGGCACACGTACCGCACGGCGGATGCGGGTCGAACGTGACCGGCTGGCCTCGGCGGACATGCGCCACCGCCGACCCGACCCGGACGACCTCGCCCGCGACCAGGGTTCCGAGGACCGCGGGCGGGGCGATCCTGGGATGGCCCACGGTCACCGCCCGCGCGATCGCGGCGCCGAACATCGCCGCTCGGACCCGGACCAGGACGTCCTCGGGGTGCTCGATCTCCGGAGTCGGCACGGTCTCGACGGTGAGCGGGAGGCCTGGTCCGGACCAGACGGCGGCCCGCATCCGCGGCGGCACCTCGTATGTCATGCCCCGCGCCCGACGAGCGATCCGGTGAACCATTCGACCGTGCGGTGCAAGCCCTCGTCGAACCCGACCAGGGGCCGGTAGGCCAGAGCTTCGGTGACGAGACCGAGGTCCGCGAGCGCCGATGCCACGTCGCCCTGTCTGGGTGCCGCCGTCTCCGCCTCGATGGCGGAAACGCCGGCGTGGTCGGCGAGGAGGCCGCGCAGGAGCGTGAACAGCGTCCTGATGGGCGTGCCCTGCCCGGTGCCGACGTTGAAGACGCCGGGCGCGGGGGCACCGGATGTCTCCGAGGCCCGGGTGGCTGCCAGGATGTTGGCGCGCACGACGTTCTCGACATAGGTGAAGTCCCGCGACTGGGTGCCGTCGCCGTAGATCACCGGGGCGTCGCCGGCCAGGAGCGTCCGGATCCAGCGCGGGATCACCGCCGCGTACGGTCCGTCGGGGTTCTGGCGCGGCCCGAACACGTTGAAGTAACGCAGTCCGGTCATCGGGATGCCGTAGATCCCCTGGTAGACGGCTGCGAGCTGTTCCATCGCCCGCTTGCTGACGGCGTACGGCGACATGGCGTTGCCGAGCACGTCCTCGCGGCGCGTCGCGGTGGAGACGTCGCCGTAGACGGAACTGGAGCTGGCGTACACGACACGGGCGACCCCGGCGTCCCCGGCGGCCCGGAAGAGGTTCGCGGAACCGCCGATGTTGACGTCGATCACCTTGTCGGGCTCGTGCAGCGAACGGGGCACGGAGTTCAACGCCGCCTGGTGCAGCACGACATCCACGCCCTGCACGGCGTCCCGGCAGTTCTCGAGCGACCTCAGGTCGCCTTCGACCAGCCGGAACCGGTCCCACTGCTCGGGCAGGACGCGCGCCCTGACGTCTTCGAGGTTCGCCGTCGTACCGGTGACGAAGTTGTCGAGTCCCACGACCCGGCGGTCGGCACCGAGCAGGGTTTCGAGCAGGTGCGATCCGATGAATCCGGCCACGCCGGTGACCAGCCAGGTGTCCGGCAGCGTGGCGCGCTGTCGGGGTGACAGCTGAAGAGTAGACATGGGTCTCCCAATCGACGGGGCAGGTCAGAGCACTGCGACACCGGGACGGCCGCCCAGCCTGCCCCGGGTGTCGAAGAGCAGCCGCGGTGCGTTCTCGTCGAACTGCGCACGGTACTGCGCGTGCCACTGGAGCAGGATCGTGACGTCGGCGGCGCGCAGCGCAGCCTCCAGCCCGTCGACGCGGTCGACCACCCGGCCGTCGACGGACCAGGAGTCGACGAAGGGGTCGTGGTACCGGACGGCCGCACCCCGGCTCCTGAGTTGCCGCACCACGTCGTCGGCGGGGGACTCCCGCCGGTCCGCCACGTCCGCCTTGTAGGTGACGCCGAGGAGGAGCACGTCGGCCCGCGCGAGGTCGCCGTTGGCGCGGGCGAGCAGGGCGGCGGCGCGCTGGACGACGTACTCCGGCATGCCGTCGTTGATCTGTTGCGCCAGGTCGATCATCCGGGTCGTGACGCCGAGCTCCCTGGCCTTGTAGGACAGGTAGAGCGGATCGACCGGGATGCAGTGGCCGCCGACCCCGGGACCGGGCATGAAGCTGGCGAACCCGAACGGCTTCGTCCGGGCGCAGGCGATCACGTCCCACACGTCGACGCCCAGGCTGTGGCTCACCATGGCGAGCTCGTTGACCAGCGCGATGTTCACCTGCCGGTAGGTGTTCTCGAGGATCTTGGCCATCTCGGCTTCTCGGGTGCCCTTGGCCGGCACGACCTCCTTGACGAAGGCACCGTAGAAATCCAGCGCGCGCCGCGTGCACCCCGGGGTGTGGCCGCCCACGATCCGCGGGGTGTTGCCTATCCCGAATTCGGCATTGCCGGGGTCGATGCGCTCGGGGGCGAAGGCGAGGGCGAAGTCCTCCCCCGCCACCAGCCCGGATTCTTCGAGGATGGGCCGCACCACGTCATCCGTGGTGCCGGGATAGGTCGTGGACTCGAGGACGACCAGCATCCCCGGCCGCAGCCGGCGCGCCGCCAGCCGTGCGGCCGTGACGACGCTCGTCAGATCGGGCACCCCGTCGGCGGTCAGGGGGGTGGGCACGCACAGCACCATGACATCGGCGGCGCGAACCGCCTCCCCGTCCCCGCCGGCGTGGAATCCGGCCGCCAGCATCTCGACGACGTCGTCGTCACTCACACCGTCGACGTGGGAGGCTCCGGCGTTCAGCCGGAGCGCCACGCGGGGGTTCGTGTCGTATCCGCACACCCGCAAGCCGGCGCGTAAGGCCTCGCGGGCGAGGGGGAGGCCCACGTAGCCGAGCCCGACGACCAGGAGGTCGTAGGCGAGTTCGTCACTCATCATCGCCCCCGTGCACCGCCGCGGCCAGGCGGCGGATCTCGGCGACCGGGTCCGCCGCGCCCCACGCGCGTCGCCCGATGGCGCCGCCGCGGACGCCGAGACGCGCGGTGGACCGGAGGAAGTCGTGGAGCGCTGTTTCCGAGCCCGAGGGGCCGCCGGCGAGAACGATGGGCACCGAGGTGGCCTCCACACAGGAGCGGATGATCTCCTCGTCATCCGGAAGCGACGTCTTCACGATGTCGGCGCCGATCTCCTGCGCGATCCGGCAGGCGTGGGCGTAAGCGCCCTTACCGAGGGCGGCCTCCGCCTCCGGACGCGTGTACACGGTCACCATCACGGGCATGCCCAGCTCGTGCGCGCGTTCGGCGAGCAGCGCGACGACGCGCGCGTTCTCCAGGTCGCCGCTCGACCCGAACTTGAACTCGCCGCACACCGCGTCCGCGCCGAGCGCCGCCGCGTGCTCGACGGTGTTGAGCTGCACGTGGTCCACGCCCGTGGCGAGCCGGCCGGTGAGAGCCATGATCACGCCGAGCTTCTCGGCCCCCGGCACCGAGAGACACCCGGTGAGCCCAGGACGCAGCATCACGGCGTC
Organism: Kitasatospora sp. NPDC032757; assembly: GCF_055579305.1. NCBI lineage: Bacteria > Bacillati > Actinomycetota > Actinomycetes > Kitasatosporales > Streptomycetaceae > Kitasatospora > Kitasatospora sp. NPDC032757. The sequence goes on from NZ_JBVINN010000038.1 coordinate 54,852, forward strand.
CGCCCCGCCCCGGGCCGCGGCGGAGATGATGGCCCCAGGGCTCTCCAGCCCATTCGCCGGCCCCATGGTGATGGCGTGGTCCAAGGGGACGACGAGGGTGCGTCCCGTGGCCGGAGAAAGAATCCTGCGCATGCGAATGTCGCGCCCGCTGAAGACCGGCTGGCTCGTGGTCGTTATCGCTGAGTTCATCAGCTGATCGCTCCTTCCCGGCCGCAAGCCGTATCCGTGTGCGGTGCGGCCGATTCGAGAACTTGGTCGGTCTCGAGTACGTGGTCGGTCTCGAGAAACTTGGTCGGTCTCGGGACCTTGGTCGGTCAGGCTCGGAATGCGTGTGTTCTGCACGGCATTCGGACGGCGGGTCACGGCCGTTCGGCCCTGATGCCCGGTGAGGGTCGCCACTAGATTTTGACCGAGCCAAGGGGTGGCAAGAACAGGTGTCAGGGCACCGGTCGGGTCAGCGTCGGCTGCCTTTCCGGACAGTTTCGACTGCCTTTCCGGTCAGTTCCGCCGGCCATCACCGGGCGTTCGTGCATGTGATGCCGTGACGCGACGAGGCATCGGGGAAGCGGTTCGACTCTCCGCCGGATCCCGGACGACGACGCCGTGCATGCGGACGACGGCTTGTCAGGGTGACGTTGGGGTGTCGAGGGCCGGACTGCCAACTCCCGGTTCGGTGGCGGCCCGTGGGCCCCGCCGCGGGCAACCGACGCGCTGCTGCACCCCGAGGTGCTGTGGCCGCGGCCGCCGCCGCCCTGCTCGTCGGCGCCCGCCTCGTCCGCGCCGTCTACGACGGCCCGCGCCGCGCGGCGAAGTCCAGGACGGTGACGGAGGGGCGGCGGGCTGCCAGCGCCGGGATTGTCAGGGCGAGTGGCAGGAGAACGCCCAGGAGGCCACGGCCGCCGGTCGGGCGGACGTCGCGGACGGCTGCCACCGCCGGGCTCGCGGTGCGCAGCTTGTCGCGCTCACCGGCGTCCATCGCCCACGGCATGGCAGGTGCCCGGTAGCCCTGGGTGCGGATCTTTCCGCTCACGGTGAGGCGGGCGAACCAGCGCGGCACGGCGTCGAGGACCAGCGAGCCTCCCGGGAACCGCTCGGCGCAGCCGGCGATCAGCGCCTTCACCTGGGCGGGCGGGAGATACATGCACAAGCCTTGCGCTGTGACGCACACCCCCCGGTCGCGGTCCACCTCGTCGGTCCACGACACGTCAGTGGCATCGGCCGCCAGGTAGCGCTGGCGCGGACCGGGCGGCAGCAGCCGCTCGCGCAGCGCCATCGCCTCCGGGACGTCGACGGAGAGCCAGTGGGCGCGGCCGTTGTCGACCCGCCAGTACTGCGTCTCCAGCCCCTCCCCCAGGCAGACGACCGTGCCGCTCGGCTCGCGGGCCAGGAAGTCGGCCACCTCGCGGTCGAAGCACCCCACGCGGAGTGCTTGCAACTGCGACTGGGTGTCGCTCGTACCGAACCGCTCGGCAAAGGGGTAGTCGATCCGGTCGACCAGTTCGACCGCCTTGGGATCGCGCAGCAGCCCGTCCGGCCGGCGCGCCTCCACCGCCCGGTGCCAGAGCGTCCACAGCGCCGTCTCCGGTACCTCTCCCAGCTCGGGCCGCTCGCCGCTGCTCATCACGCGCTCCCTCGGACCTGCTCTCCCGGCATGGACCCGCCGATTCTGACACTCGGGGGCGTCCGAACCGGGCGCGCGACGCACCGGCGCGCCGGTGGGCAGCGGGCCGGCGGGCCGCGCGCCGGTGGGCCGGTAAGCCGGTGGGCCGGTGGGCCGGTGGGACGCGCCGAGGACTGGCATCAGCCCACGCTGAAGGCACCGTCCGGGGGCGGCGGGCTGTCCGTCGCCTCGGCGTCCGTCACCGCCGGCGTGCGACCGCAGAACGCCGCCAGGTCGCCGCCGTCCGTCAGCCGCGCCGGGAAGATGTCGGCCGCCAGGCGGCGCGCCAGGTCCGCGGCCGGCAGCGGTCCCGCGGAGCCGGCCAGCAGGATGTTGCCGTACCGGCGCCCCCGCAGCACCGGGGCCTCGGCGATCAGGCAGACCTCCGGGAAGACGGCACGCAGGGTCGCCGCCTGGGCGCGGGCGAAGGCCAGCGGCGGTCCGTCGGCCAGGTTGGCGGCGTAGCAGCCGCCGGGGCGCAGGGCGGCGGCTGCCAGTCGCAGGAACTCCACCGAGGTGAGGTGCGCGGGGGTGCGCGAGCCGTGGAACACGTCGGCGACGACGAGGTCCAGCGAGCCGGCCGGGACGGCCGCCAGCGCGGCCCGCGCGTCACCGACCACCGCGGTGATGTCGGCGCCGGGCCCCTGCCAGGGCAGGTGCTCGGCCACCAGGTCGAGCAGCGGCCCGTCGACCTCGACCACCTGCTGCCGCGAGCCGGGGCGGGTGGCGGCCAGGTAGCGGGGCATGGTGAGCGCGCCGCCGCCGAGGTGGAGCGCGTCGAGCGGCCGCCCGGCGGGGGCGACGGCGTCCACGAGGTGGCCGATCCGCCGGGTGTACTCGAACTCCAGGTGGGTGGGGTCGCCCAGGTCGACGTACGACTGCGGGGTGTCGTCCAGGGTGAGCAGCCAGCCGCCGTCGCGGTCGAGGTCGGGCATCAGCCGGGCGAGCCCGAGGTCGGTCTTCCGGGCGACCGGGACAGGCTCCTCGGCGCTCACTCCGCCACCGGCGCCGGCAGGTACGCGGTGAGCCAGCGGTCGAGCTCGGTGAAGAACTGGGCGCGCGCGTCCGGTCCGGAGAGGACGAGGTCGTGCACGCCGTCCTTGATCCGGACGATGGTGACGTGCCCGCCCAGGCGCGGGCCGACGGCGGCGATGTCGTCGGCGCGCAGCACGGCGTCGGCGTGGTGCAGGGCGGCCCGCCACTTGGTCGTGGAGATCGAGGCCGTGGAGGCCATCAGCAGGACGGGGACGTCGATGCCCAGGCCCCGACGGGCCTGGCGCTGGCCGCGCTGGATGGCGGCGAGCCAGCCGGCGTAGAGGGGGAAGCCCTCGGCGGGCTTGAGGGTGAGGTCGAAGTCCCACTCGCCGCGGTGGTCCCGGTGCAGGCTGTGCACGTAGTGCGGGTTGAGGGTGGAGGGGAGCTTGCGGGTGGTGGCGAAGCGGCCGAGGGCGTCCAGCGCGGGGGCGCCGAGGGCGCGGACGGCCGGGGCCGCGGGCATGGACAGGAAGGGGCTGTTGAGGAAGAGCCCGTCGACGACGCCCTGCCCTGCGCGCCGGCCGGCCCAGAGCGCGGTGACCAGGCCGCCGGTGGAGTGGCCGTTGACCAGCAGCTGCCGGTGGCCGTCCTGCTCGCGGATGATCCGGACGGCCGCATCCAGCTCCTCGTCGTAGGCGGCGAGGTCGCGGATGAAGTTCGGCGAGTGGTGGGGGCGCAGCGAGCGGCCGTACTTGCGCAGGTCGAGGGCGTAGAAGGAGTAGCCGCGCTCGACGTAGTGGTCGGCGAGGTGGGTCTGGAAGAAGTAGTCGACGTAGCCGTGGACGTACAGCACGGCCCGGTCGCTGCCCGGGACCAGCCGCCGGACGAGCGTGGCGCTGACGGCGCCCTCCTCGTCGGGGGCGAGTGGAAGCTCGACCGCCTCGTAGGGGGCTCCCAGGATGTCTTCTCGGAATTCCATGCCCGCCTCCATGCCCGCCCGCACCCGTCCCTCTGCTCTGACCTGCCTGCCCCGGCAGGAACCACCGATCCGGACGACCGACGATACCGGCCGGTAGCCGGGAGCGCGGCAGCACGGTCGGCGCGGTGCCGCCGTGCCGCGGGCCTCCCCCGCTCCCCGTGCGCCTGCTGTGCGCCGGTGGTTCTGTGGAACGCTGCCCGGGCCACAGTCACTCCCCTTGTCAATGACGCGAGTTGAGGAGTCAGAATGCCGCACGGGCACGATCCGCAGGCCGGCCACAGCGACCCGTCCCTCTACCGCACGCCCGCCGAGGCGATCGCCGCGCCGCCGGAGAAGCTGGCGTACGTGGCCGGGTTCGACCGGTCGGCGCAGCGGCCGGACGCGCTGCTCACCGTCGACACCGATCCGGCGTCGCCGACCTACGGGCGGGTGCTCAACTTCGCCGAGCTGCCGGGCCTGGGCGACGAGCTGCACCACTTCGGCTGGAACGCCTGCTCCAGCGCGCTGGCGCACGCCTGCCACGAGAACCCGGAGCGGCGGTTCCTGCTGCTGCCGGGCCTGCGGTCCTCGCGGCTGCACGTGATGGACACCCGGCCGGACCCGGTGCGGCCGAAGCTGGTGAAGACGGTGTCGGCCGAGGAGCTGGCGGCCAAGGCCGGGTACTCGCGGCCGCACACCCTGCACTGCGGGCCCGACGGCGTCTTCCTGTCCTGCCTCGGCAGCGGGGACGGCACCGACGGGCCGGGCGGGGTGGCGCTGCTCGACCACACCACCTTCGACGTGCTGCGCGCGTGGGAGACCGAGCGCGGGCCGCAGCACTTCGCCTACGACGTCTGGTGGCACCTGGGCACCAACGTGGGTGTGACCAGCGAATGGGGCACGCCCTGGATGGTCGAGGACGGGGTGGTGCCGGAGCTGCTGCTGGGCCGCAAGTACGGGCACGCGCTGCACTTCTGGGAGCTGGACTCGGGGCGGCACCTCCAGCGGATCGACCTCGGCGACCAGTACCAGATGGTGCTGGAGCTGCGCCCGGCGCACGATCCGCAGGCCGAGTGGGGGTTCGTGGGCGTGGTCACCAACGTCGAGGACCTCTCCGCCTCGGTCTGGCTCTGGCACCGGGACGGCGCGGCGTTCACGGCGCGCAAGGTCATCGAGATACCGGCCGAGCCGGCGAAGACCGAGGACCTGCCGCCGGCCCTGCAACCGTTCGGGGCGGTGCCGCCGCTGGTCACCGACATCAACCTGTCGGTGGACGACCGCTGGCTGTACGTGTCGGCCTGGGGCACCGGGGAGCTGTTCCAGTACGACGTGTCCGACCCGTTCCACCCGCGCCTGGCCGGCTCGGTGCGGCTCGGCGGGGTGGTCGCGAAGACGCCGCACCCGGCCGAGCCGGGGCGTCCGCTGAGCGGCGCGCCGCAGATGGTCGAGATCAGCCGGGACGGCCGGCGGCTCTACCTCACCAACTCGCTGTACGGTGCCTGGGACGACCAGTTCTACCCGGACGGCATCGAGCCGTGGATCATCAAGCTGGACGCCGACACGGAGTCCGGCGGGCTCACCGTCGACGAGCGGTTCTACCCGCACGGGGACGAGTTCCGGGGCCTGCGGGTGCACCAGACCCACCTGGCGGGCGGGGACGCGTCCTCGGACTCGTACTGCTACCGCTGACCTGTCAGCCCCGCCGGCGGCGGCGGGCCAGGGCCGGGGTACGGCCATCCACCCCCGGGCCCGGGGCTGCCGCCGCCGGCATGCCCGGGTGGCTTTCCGGTCATGTTGGCCGGCCTTTCGGCCGTCGCCCACCGTGCCCCGTCCAGCCCCACTAGGGTGCGACGAGTCCCCGCTGACCCGCCTCCCCTGCCGTCCAAGCGCGCCGGGGAGGACTACCGATCGGACCGGTGTGCCATGACTTTGACTCTTCGTCAGCCGAGAGACCGCTCACGGACGACCACCGCCCTCGGGTGGATCGCCCGTACGGCCGCCACGGTCGCGCTGCTCGCGGCCGCGTTCACGGGCACCACGGCCGGAGCGGCCGTCGCCGCCGCTCCCGCGGCTGCTCCCGCGGCCGCTCTCACGGCTGCCATACCCGCGGCCGACTCTTCCTTCTCCGTGATGGCGGCCGGCGCTCCGGCGGCGGCCGCCGCGCCCGCCGCCGCGGCCTCGGTGGGCGGGTGGACGTGTCCCGGCGTGGCCGTCCCCCCGGGCTACGTCATCACGATGTTCGACATCCGCGGCTGCAACGGCTACGGCGCCTGGTTCCAGCAGCCCGTGCGCGACGGGATCTGGACCTGCGGGGGCTCGCCGATCGTCCCCGGCTACGTCCTGACGAACTTCGACACCAAGGGGTGCAGCGGCGTCGGCGCCTGGTTCCACCAGCTGGTCCGGAACGGGATCTGGACCTGCCCGTACTCGCCGATCCCGGCCGGATACCGCAGCACCACGTACGACGCACGCGGGTGCAGCGGCCTCGGCGCCTGGCTCACCGTGCGGGTCTGACCGGTTCGCCCGGGGCGTGTCCGGCGGTGCCCGGCGCCCGTGCGCCGCGACTGCCGGCACGCCCCGGGCGAAACCCCGCCCGCACCGGGCTCACCGCCCCGTCACAGCAGCCCCCGTCACCGGGGCGGGCCGGTGGTCGCCTCCGCCGTCCTCGGGGAGCAGCGCGCCGCGTGGCGGGCCGAGCCGCAGCCGGTCGCCCACGACGGTGCGGTCGACCAGCGCCGCACTGACGCCGCCGGGGCCGGCGCGTCGGACACGGACCTCCGGCGCTTCGCGCCTCCGAGACAAGGATGCGTTTCCCTCCCCGGCCGAAGCCGGGATACCCACGCAAGATCACGGATGGAACGAAAGACTGACGCACCGTCAGACATCCATGATTCGACGGCAGTTCGCCCGCCCGACAGGACCCGGCCGCGTCCGGGCAGGGGTGGGCCCGGACGGCGACAGGTCCAGTAGACGGCCGGGCGACCGGGCCGGGACAGGGCCGGTGGTCCCGGCGGGACCGGGACCAGCGGCCTAACGCGACGTCTCCGGAGAGGACTTCCGTCCCACCGCCTCCGCAGCCGCAGCCGACCCGCCGGCCGCCGCATCGGTCGACGTCCCGGTGACGGCATCGGTCGACGCCCGGGTCGACGTCCCGGTCGGCGTCTCCGTCGCCACCCAACTCGCCAGCAGCCGGAGCGACTCGGCCGAGGTCGAGCCGGGATCGGCGTGGTAGGTGACCAGCACCAGGTCCGGCTCGCCGGCCGGGCGCAGCGTCTCGTACCGCAGGGTGAGCCGGCCGACCACCGGGTGGTGCAGCTCCTTGCTGCCGTGCCCCTTGTCGCGGATGTCGTGCGCGGCCCAGAGCCGGCGGAAGTCGGCGCTCTTGAGGGAGAGTTCACCGATCAGGGAGGTGAGCCGGGGGTCGTCGGGGTCGCGCCCGGCGTCCAGCCGCAGGATGCCCACCACGTCCGTGGCCTTGCCCTCCCAGTCGTCGTACAGCTCGCGTGCGGCCGGGTCGAGGAAGACGTGCCAGGCCATGTTGCGCTGCTCGGGCGCCATCGCGGAGAAGTCGCCGAGCAGGGCGTTGCCCAGCCGGTTCCAGCCGATGATGTCCAGCCGCCGTCCGAGCACGTAGGCGGGCACGCCCTCCATCGCGTCGAGCAGCTGCTGCAGCGCCGGCCGGACCTGCTGCGGGCGGGCCGCCCCGGCGCGCCCCGTCCGGCGGCGCGCGGGCTTGGTGATCCGCTGGAGGTGCTCGCGTTCGGCCGGGGTCAGCCGCAGGGCGCGGGCGATCGAGTCCAGCACGGCGGCGGAGACGGACTCGCCGTGGCCCTGCTCCAGCCGGATGTAGTAGGCCGTGCTCACGCCCGCCAGCTGCGCCAGCTCCTCCCGGCGCAGGCCGGGGACGCGGCGGCGGGTTCCGTGGTCGGGCAGGCCGACGTCCTCGGGCCGCAGCCGGGCCCGCCGCGACCGGAGGAATTCGCTCAGTTCGGTGCGCTGGTCCATGCGGCCCAGTATGAGGGTGAGCCTGCCAGTCGTACGTTGGGCGTGCGTACGACAAGCTCTGGCCTGGTTACCCCGATCGGTCCGGCGCAGGCTGATGCACATGACGAACACGACGACGACGGGCACCACGAACACGACGGGCACCACGAACGCGACGGGCACCGGCCGGCCGCGGAGCGTCTCCGCGTACGCCTCCCTCACCCCCAAGGCGCCGCTGGAGAAGACCACCATCCCGCGCCGGGCGCTGGGCGAGCACGACATCCTGATCGACGTCCGCTTCGCGGGCATCTGCCACTCCGACATCCACCAGGTCGGCGAGGACTGGGGCGACGGCATCTTCCCGATGGTGCCGGGCCACGAGATCGCCGGCGTGGTCGCCGAGGTCGGCCCGGGCGTGACCCGCTGGGCGGCCGGCGACCGGGTCGGGGTCGGCTGCTTCGTCGACTCCTGCCGGGAGTGCGACAACTGCCTGGCCGGGCTCCAGCAGTACTGCACCGGCAGCTCGGGCACGGTCTTCACCTACAACGGCGTGGGCCGCGACGGCGAGCCGACGTACGGCGGCTACTCGACGCAGCTGGTGGTGGACGAGGCGTACGCGCTGCGCATCCCGGACGCACTGCCGCTGGATGTCGCCGCGCCGCTGCTCTGCGCCGGGATCACGCTCTACTCGCCGCTCACCCACTGGGGCGCCGGCCCGGGCAAGAAGGTCGCGATCGTCGGCCTCGGCGGGCTCGGGCACATGGGCGTGAAGATCGCGCACGCCAAGGGGGCCGAGGTCACCGTGCTCAGCCAGTCGCTGCGCAAGCGGGAGGACGGCCTGCGGCTCGGCGCGGACGACTACCGCGCCACCTCCGACCCGGCCACCTTCAGCGAGCTGGCCGGCACCTTCGACCTGATCGTCAACACCGTGTCGGCCGACCTCGACCTGAGCGCCTACCTCGGCCTGCTGAGGACCGGCGGCACGCTGGTCCAGGTCGGGGCGCCCGAGAAGCCGGTCACGGTGAACGCCCACGCGCTGCTGGTCGGGCGGAAGTCGCTGTCCGGCTCCATGATCGGCGGGCTGCCGGAGACCCAGGAGATGCTGGACTTCTGCGCCGAGCACGGAATCGGCGCCGAGATCGAGCTGATCAGCGCCGACCAGATCAACGCGGCCTACGCACGGGTCCTGGCGAGCGACGTGCGCTACCGCTTCGTGATCGACGCCTCGACCATCTGAGGATGCCGCCTCCGGCCGAGTACGGCGCCCTGCCCCGTACTCTCCCCGAGCGGTTCACTCCGGCACGGCGCTGCCCGTGGGTGACGCGGGCGGGCCACGGTGGGGCGTCTCCCGATCCCTCGCCAGAGGTCACCAGGAGGCCGGGGAGAGACTCCCCGGCCTCCTGGCCGGTTTCCGACCCCGCGCCCCGGGGGCCCCAGCACAGCGGCGTGGGCATCGAGCCCCCTCCCCCGCTCCCGGGATGCACTCGGCGCACCAACGATGCAGGGTCGAGTGGGGGCGTCTCGGGCGAGAGGTCGGGAGATGACTGCAGCACGTGAAGTCTCAGGCGTCAGCGCGCGCAGCGCGGTGCCTGCCGCCGGGCGGCGGTGGCCGACACCGGAGGCGACATGACCGATCCGGGAACGATCCTCGCCCAGGCGCGCCAGGGACCCGTACCGACGAACTGGCGAGTCTTCACCAGGCCGCGGGGGAAGCTCTCCGGCTTGTTGCACGGGACGTCGCATGATCCGGCCCCGCTGCTGGTCATCACCCCTGACGGCGCTGTCGAATACACCGACGAGAGCAAGCCGCTGACGATCGTCGGTTTCCACGACCTGACCGGGATGACGCTGCACGCCGAGCGGGCGCAGCTTCTCCGACAGCTCTCTCGTGACCCTTTCCGTCTGGGTCGATCTCCACCACCGCGACGGCAGCACGACGAAGTGGCGGTCCGAATCCTTCGCCGACGATCTGCAGACGGTTCAGGGCTTCATCGAGGCGTACGGCGCGCACAAGGCGCTTCGAGGGTCCTGAGACCACGTTCTGCAAGGGGTCGTTTTCATCGGGTGGGCCGGCGGCGCCGGATGATGCGGCAGACGGACACGGCGCCCCGTCCCCGGTGCTCTCCCATCGCCGGGGGGGGTGGGGCGCCGTGTCAGGCCCGGAGCCGGCTCACGCCCGGGCTGGTCCGGCGGCCTTGCCGCGGGGTGTGCGGCGCAGCCGGCGGCGGCGTGGGGGCTGGTCGGGCAGCCACCCGAAGGTGAGGCAGGCGCCCAGCACTCCGATGATCATGCCGATCAGGAAGCCGCCCAGGTTGGAGGTGATCCAGCTGGCCAGCGAGGCGAGTACGGCGAGGATGGAGTAGAACAGCCGCTGGGCGGGGTTGAGCAGGATCAGCACGCCGCAGATCACCATCACCACCGGTACCAGGTAGCCGGCCAGCCCCTGCATCCCGATGTGCAGGACGACGGGCAGCGGGGCCCGCAGGGTGAAGAGGATCTCGGCGCCGCCCAGCAGCACCAGCAGACCGCCCCAGAACGGGCGCCGGCCCCGCCAGCCGCGCCAACCCCGGGCGTCGCGCGCGGCGACGGGGGCCGTCTCGGCGGGCACCCCGGATGCCGCGGGCACCCCGGACGCTTCGGTCGCCCCAGGTGCTTCGGTCACCCCGGATGCTTCGGCTTTCTCGGGCCCGGCGGCACCGGCGCGGGCGGCGGCTTCGGGTACGGGGTCAGCCACCGTCAGCAGCCCTCCGAGCTGAAGCTCAGCCGGAGGTTGGGCAGCTTGAACGCCCCTGCGGTGGTGGCGTAGTTGTGCTGCCGCAGGTTCCTGATGGTGACGGTGTCGGCCTGCTGCCCGAAGACGCCCGGCAGGCCCTTGACGCCGGCCTTGGTGTACGTGCTGGCGTCGCCGCCGATCTCGATGTTCTTGAACGACGCGTCGCCGGAGAGCAGGTCCGAGTCGGTGGTGAGGTCGGTGGCGGTCACGGGGGTGCCGCCGTCGCCGGCCTTGATCAGCAGGTTGATGCCGCCGAGGTCGACGCTCTGGCAGAGTTTGGTCAGCTCGGCCTGCTTGATCGCCGAGACGGCGACCAGCACCTGGCCGCCGGTGTCGCCGGCGTTCGGGCTGCCGTCGATCATGTGGTCCAGGCTGCCGAACTGCTCGAAGCCGACGCCGTCCAGGCTGTCGGCGGTGACGGTGAACGGCATTCCGGAGATGGCGAACTGGGCGGCGAGCACGCCCTGTGCCGTGAGGGTCATCAGGACGGCGCCGACGGCGACGGCGGGGACGGCCATCAGCGCGGTGCGCCGCAGCCGGACCCTCCCTCTCGTGCCGACGGGTGTCCCGGTGCTTTCGGGTGTGGGGGCGGCGTCCTCGGACGTGGCCATGTGTGCTCCCTCGGGTGGTGGGGGATGTGCAGGCACTGGCACGTTGCCCTGGCGCGGACAGCGTTCTGCGGCCCGGCCGGTGGCCCGCCCCTCGGCAGCGGGGCGGGCCGGTCGGACCGCAGTCGGTAACTGGAAGCTACTGCCGGGTATCCGGCGGGTCAATACGGGTGCACGAAGGATCATCGCCCGCATGCCTGATACTGCGTCAATCCTGGTGCGGCACCGCCGAAAGCCGCCGCTGGGCCTCCGTCGGGCCGAGGAACGGCGCCAGGCAAAACAGGCTCAACACCGGCAGCAGCTCGGGTAGTTGGGCAGTGCGGCCGGAGTCGACCGCACGATGGAGGGTGCGGTAGACGCCGCCGACCACCGCGTCCACCAGCACATCCGCCGCGACACCCCCCGGCGGTTCGGGCACCTCGGCGAAGAACGCCCGGAAACGGGTGAGGAGTTGGGCGATCTCACGGCGCCCCGCCGGGCCGACGGCCTCGACCTCGATCACCGCCATGGTGGCGAACGCCGGGACGCCCGCCAGCAGACCGAGCAGCGCACGCAGGGCCTCGCGGATACCGGTGCACCAGTCCGGCGCCGCCGCGAACGCGGCCGCCATCCGGCGCATCACCACCCCGGTGCCGTGCCGGTGGGCGGCCAGGAAGGCATCCTCCTTGCCGCTGAACAGCTCGTAGAACACCGGCCTGGTCACGCCCGCCGCGCGGCAGATGTCGCTCACCGTGGCGTGCTGGTAGCCGCGTTGGGCCACGGTGTGGACCAGGCCGTCGAGCAGCCGCTCGCGCTGGGTGGCCGCGACCGCCTCGGGCGGCAGCCGGCTCGGGCCGCGCTTGATCGAGCGGGCCGGGTCGCGGCCGGTGCGCGCACCCGGCAGCAGTAGCGCCTCGGCGCCCTGGAGAGCATCCGGATTCATCGCCAACTCCTGTGCTCTGTCTTGACATTGACGCAAGGGCTGGTTTACAACACTCGCAGGTTTCCCATTCACGGCGAGCAGCCGCCGGAGACCTTCGCGCGTTCCGACTGTTCAGTATGGCGAAACGCATACGGCGGTGGCAGCCGCCGACATGCACCCCACGCACTCCCTGCACCTTCTCGCCGTACGGGCGGGCCCGTGGCGCCGGGCCCGCCGCACCACCGGACGCGCCCTCCCCCACCGTGCACCGCCGACGTGCCGGCACGCGCCCTACGCGCCGCCCGACACTGCCCCGCCGCGTCCACCGCGGCAAACCCTGCGCCGTCCCGCCGCATTCACCGCAGCGACCCTGCGCCATCCCGCCGCGTCCGCCGCGGCAACCCTGCGTCATCCCGCCGCGCGTACCTCCGCGCGACCTCCGCGGGCTCCCCCACCCAACTCCGTTCGGAGAGAGGCACCCCCATGCGCATCCGCCGCACCCTCGGCGCCGCGGCCCTCGCCGCCATCGCCCTGGCCACCGCCGCCGTCACCCCCGCCCAGGCCGCCGGCCCCGCCGTGCTGACCTACGGCAGCGCGGGCGGCACCGCCGTCGCCGCCGGCGACGTCCTGACCGCCAACCTGACCCCCGGCAGCTACGCCACCTTCTACTCCAGCGCGACCGGGACGAGCGGCATCAAGTGTGCCGCCTCCTCGTTCTCCGCGACCGTGACCAGCAACCCGGCCGCACCGGGCGTGGCCGTCGAGCAGCTCAACAGCCACACCTTCGGCTCCTGCACCGCCAACGTCATCGGCGTCATCTCCGTGCAGAGCATCACGGTCAACAACCTGGCCTACACCAACGCGGTGAGCGACGCCGCCGGCAACCCCGTCACCCTCAGCCCGGGCACCGCGGGCCCGCTGCAGACCACGGTGGTGCTGAACACCATCCTCGGCACCACGACCTGCACCTACCGGGCCCCCGGCAGCATCTCCGGCACCACCAACAACACCGGGCAGACCATCGGCTTCGCCGCCCAGCCGTTCGCCAAGGTCTCCGGCCCCAGCACCTGCTTCGCCACCGGCTACTTCTCCGCCACCTACGGACCGGTCATCGACAGCTCGGTCGCCGGAAGCCCGCACATCTACGTCAACTGACGCCCCACGGGCTGCAGTAGACGGGTGGAGCGGCGGGTGGCGGGCGGCCCCGAAAGGGTGCCGCGCGCCGCTCGCCGCTTCGCAACGCCTTGCCGCTCCGCTCGGCCCTCCTTGGCACTCCTTGGCACTCCTTGCCACTCCTCTGGCCCCTCCTCTCGCCCCTCCTCGCCACGCGCCGAGCCCCGGACGGGCCGGGCGCCGAGCTCCGTACGGCGGCGCGCTCCGGTGCCCGCCCGGCGGACCGGGGAGTCGGGGCGTCCGGCCCTCCGGCCACCCGGGACAGCGAAGTGACCGGCCGGTAAGGTGCGGAGCACAGGCGCACCGGCAGGGCGATCGACGGGGAGTGGAGCACATGGGCGGCGACGGCACCGGGTTCTTCGAGTCGGCGGCGGATGCCGCCGCCAGGATGGCCGAGGTCGGCTACCTCGCCTCCACCGCGGTGGCCACCACCGTCTTCCTCGCCGACCGGCTGGGCAAGCCGCTGCTCGTCGAGGGCCCGGCCGGGGTCGGCAAGACCGAACTGGCCAAGGCGGTCGCCGAGATCGGCCGGGCGCGGCTGGTCCGGCTGCAGTGCTACGAGGGCATCGACGAGGCCAGGGCCCTCTACGAGTGGAACCACGCCAAGCAGCTGCTGCGGATCACCGCCGGCCGGGACGAGGGCTGGGACCAGGCCCGCACCGACATCTTCGGCGAGGAGTTCCTGCTCACCCGCCCGCTGCTGACCGCCATCCGCGGCGACGAGCCGACCGTGCTGCTGATCGACGAGATGGACAAGGCCGACGTCGAGGTGGAGGCGCTGCTGCTGGAGGTGCTCAGCGACTTCCAGGTCACCGTCCCGGAGCTGGGCACCATCGCGGCGACCCGGCGCCCCTTCGTGCTGCTCACCTCCAACGCCACCCGCGAACTGTCCGAGGCGCTGCGCCGCCGCTGCCTCTTCCTCCACCTCGACTACCCGGACGCCGAGTTGGAGCGCCGGATCGTCCGCCTGAAGGTCCCCGGCCTGGACGCCACGCTGGCCGAGTCGCTGGTGCGCGTGGTCGGCGCGCTGCGGGCGATGGAGCTGCGCAAGGCGCCGTCGGTGGCCGAGACCATCGACTGGGCCCGCACACTGCTCGCGCTCGGCGCCGACACCCTCGACGAGGCGGTCGTCCGCGACACCCTCGGGGTGATCCTCAAGCACCAGGACGACGTGCTGAAGGCCACGCAGAAGCTCACCCTGGCATGAGCGTCCCGACCGGATCAGGTACGGCGGGCGCCGGTGCCGCGGGAGTTGGAGCCGCCGACACCGGTACCACGGGCGACAGAACCGCCGGCGCCGGAACCGCCGGCAGGGGTACCGCCGAGGCCGGTACGACCGACCTCGCCGCCCGGCTGACCGGCCTGGTCCGGGCCCTGCGCGCCCACGGGCTGCGGATCGGCCCGGCCGAGACGGTGGACGCGGCCGCCGTGGCCGACGTCCTCGGTCTCGCCGACCGGGAGCAGCTGCGGGCCGGGCTGGCGGCCGCGCTGCTCCGCTCGGAGGGGCAGCGCGGCGTCTACGACGCCACCTTCGACCTGTACTTCCCGCTGGGCGTAGGCGCCCCCGAGGCCGCCCGGGACAGCTCGGCGGAGAACGAGGCGGCCACCCCGGAGGCCGTCCGCGACCAGCTGCGCGAGCGCCTGGCCGCCGCACTGGCCGCCGACGACCGGGCGGCACAGGCCCGCCTGGCCGGCGAGGCGGTCGCCGCGTTCGGCCGGTTCGGCGTCGGCTCCGTCCCCGGCTCGGACGGCTGGTCCGCCCACCAGACCCTCGGCCGGCTCGCGCCCGAGACGCTGCTCGCCCGCGTCCTGGCGGCGCTGCGGGAGGGTGCCACCGCGAACGCCGCCCCCGGCGCCCCGGCCGACGTCTCCGACCTCCTCCTCGCCGACGAGATCCGCCGTCGCATCCAGGGCTTCCGCGCCATGGTCGGCACCGAGGCCCGCCGCCGGGTCGCCGAGCTGCGCGGCACCGAGCGGATCGCCGAACGCGCCGTCGCACCCAGCGCCGACCGGATCGACTTCCTCGCGGCCGGCCGGGACCAGCTCGCCGAACTACGCCGCACCGTGCACCCGTTGGCCCGCAAGCTGGCCACCCGTCTGGCGGCTCGGCGGCGGCGGGCCGCCCGCGGGCGGATCGACCTGCGCCGCACCCTGCGCCGCTCGCTCTCCACCGGCGGTGTGCCGCTGCGCCCCGCGTACCGCCTGCGCCGGCCGGCCCGGCCCGAGATCGTGCTGCTCTGCGACGTGTCCGGATCGGTGGCCGGTTTCGCCGACTTCACCATGCTGCTGGTGCGGGCGATGAGCGACCAGTTCAGCAAGGTCCGGGTGTTCGCCTTCGTCAACCGCACCGCCGAGGTGACCGGGCTGCTGGCCGGGAGCGGCGACGGCGCCGACCCCGCCGTCCTCGCCCGGCGCATCCTCACCGAGCCGAAGGTGATGGGCCACCACGGCAACAGCGACTACGGCTCGGCCCTGGGCGAGTTCGCCGAGCACCACCTGGACGCGGTCGGCCCGCGCACCAGCGTGCTGGTCCTCGGCGACGCCCGCAACAACCACCGCGATCCGAACGTGCCCGCGCTGCGCCTGATCGCCGCGCGGGCCCGCCGGGTGTACTGGCTCAACCCGGAGCAGCCCGCGCTCTGGGGCTCCGGCGACTCGGCGGCACTCGCCTACGCCGAGGCGGTGGAGATGCACTCCTGCCGCAACGCCCGCCGGCTCGGCGAGCTGATCGCCCGGCTGCTTCCTGTCTGACGAGAGGCCAGGGAGGCAGCCGGGCGGGGAGGCAGCCGGGCTGGGAGGTTCAGCCGTCCAGGTGCCGGAGGAAGTCCAGCAGCGCTGCGGTGACCTCGGCCGGGCGCTCCTGCTGCGTCCAGTGACCCGCGCCGGGCAGGGTGACGTGCCGGTGGAGCTTGGGCGTGTTCCGCTCCAGCAGGTGGAGGAGCGCGTCGGGCCCGACCATCGCCGTCACCATGTCCCGATCCCCGGCCACGTAGAGCGCGGGCACCTCGATGCGCAGCCCCGCGAAGGCGGCGAGCAGCTCGTTGTTGCGGTCGATGTTCCGGTACCAGTTGAGCGGGCCGGTGAAAGCGCGCTCGCCGTGCCCGGCGTAGTCGGCGGCGAAGGCCTCGATGTCGTCCTCGGTGAGCCAGTCGGGCAGCTTCTCCGGGTCGGGGACCGTGTCCAGCAGGGTGCGCCCCTCGGGGACGACCCAGACGCGCGGGCGGTCGGCGCCGGGGCGGTCGCCGGAGCCGCTGAACAGGACGCGACGGAAGGAGGAGTGCGGGTCCCGGGCGAGTTCGGCGTCGGCGACGCCGGGCCGCTGGAAGTAGTTCTGGTAGAAGCCGTCGCCGAACCGCTCGCGGGACTGCGCGAGCGGAGCCAGCCCGGAGACCGGCAACGGCGGGACGCTCAGCCCGGCCACGCCGCGCACCAGGTCGGGGCGGAGCGTGGCGCTGGACCAGGCGACCGGCGCACCCCAGTCGTGGCCGACCACCACGGCCGGCTCACCGCCGAGCGCGCCGATCAGAGCGGTGACGTCGCCGACCAGGTGGAGCAGGGTGTAGGCGTCGACGGCCGCGGGCTGCTCGCTGCGGGCGTAGCCGCGCTGGTCGGGGGCGACCACCCGGTAGCCGGCCGCGGCGAGCGGGGCGAACTGGTGGCGCCAGGAGTACCAGCTCTCCGGGAAGCCGTGCAGCAACAGGACGAGTGGCCCCTCGCCCTGTTCGGCGAGGTGCAGCCGGACGCCGTTCACCTCGACGTCCCGGTGCCTGATCTCGCCGTACCTGCTGCCCGTCTGCGTGGTCACGTCGCCCACTCCTGCTCCTCAGCTCGTCATCGTCACGGCCCTCGCGGCCGGCGCGGCCGTCATGGCCCGCGGCGGTCCGTCTGGTCCGTCATGGTCCGTCCGCGGCCGGATGGCGTCCGACCGTTCGCTATCCACCCTGCCCAGGCGGACGCCCCCGGAACCCACCGTGTGCCGGCGGCCATCCCGCCACCGACCGACCCCAGCCGTCTCCCTGCCCCCGACCGCCCACGACCGCACCCCCGTCCGCACCCCCGCCCGACCCCTGTCCATCCCCCGATCGGACGCACGCCCGGACGTGCCGGCCAGGCTCAGCCCGCGGCCTGAGCCTGAGCCAGCTTCTCCTGCGCGTCGGCGAGATCCTCGGCGGTGGGCGCGTCGTCCTGGGTGAGGCGGCGGCGCCAGTACCCGGCACCGCCGCCCCCGAGGCAGGGCACGACCGCGGCAACCCCTTGGAGGCCCAGACCCGGGAGGCGTTCCGCACCGGCCTCGCCGTCCTGCTGAACGGCGTGGAGGCGGCCGTCGCCCGCTAGTTGCTCCGACCGAGAAGGTTCACCGGGTCGGCGCTCGCGAGGCAGGCAGCGGGTGGATGCCGGCGACATCGAACCGAGTCCCGCAGGTTCAGGCAGACTGAAGAGTTCTCAGCGGGCCCTCAAGGATGGGCTGTCGTGTCTTCGCGGGGTCGGGCCTACGAGTTCACGCGAACACCCGGGTGAGAGTCGAGTGGACCGGCCCCTGGGCAGCCCCCCTTGGAAACGGTGCTGGCATCGTAGGAGTCATGAGATCAGCAGGAACGACACCGGAACCGGAAGCCCCAACGCAGAGCGGCCTCACGACTCTGGGTGAGGTGGCGTGCCGTTATCAGGCAGGCGAGATCCGCCCGGATGACCTGCCGATGATCGCTGCGGAGGCACTCGCGGCCGGTCTGGACACCCCGACGCTGTGCGAGCTCGCCGGTTGGCCGCGCAACGCAGATCCTCACGACATCCGCAACGCGTTCGAGCAAGCACTCTCCGAGTGCGCGATGGCGTTGCCCGATCCTGCTCTGGCACGGCGCCACGCCCTGCGCCGGCTGGCGGCGAGACTCGTCGATGGAGAAATCGCTCCCGCCGACCTGGCGACGGACGACTGGTGGGAAACGGAAGTCGAAACTGCAGAGGAGCGATCGTTTGTGAGGCTGATACCGCCATGCGTGTGCTGCCTTGAGTACACCGTGAGGCTTGACCAGCGGGCGTGGGCTTCCGAGCTGCGGATCGCCGCACTCGCCCTGACATCGTCTGCGCCGGTCGGCCCGGGCTGCTGACTCTGCCGTGACCGCATGCTCACCCTCGCCGATGAAAAACCGAAGTCAGGCAGCCGCAGCCTGCACTGCCGATCCCCCTGGCGGCCACGCACTACGGTGGGGTACATGTCCGAGCTCTCCGTGCGGGATTTCTACGACGACTTGGCCCACGACTACCACCTGATGTTCCGGGACTGGGACGCGAGCATGGCGTACCAGTCCGAGGTACTGGACGGTCTTGTCAGCCGGTGCCTCGGAGCGGGGCCGCATGCCGTCCTGGACTGCTCGTGCGGGATCGGCACCCAGGCGATCGGCCTGACCTTGGCCGGGCACCAGGTCGTCGGCAGCGACCTGAGCCCGGTCGCAGCCGCGCGCGCCGCCGCCGAGGCGGCGGCCCGAGGCAGCCGGCTTCCTGCCGCCGCAGCCGACATGCGCGAACTGCCTTTCAGGGACGGGGCCTTCGACGTCGTCCTCTGCGCGGATAACTCACTCCCGCACCTGCTCTCCACGCAAGATGTCCGGACAGCGCTCCTCGGCATGAGACGCGTGCTCCGAGACGACGGACTGTTGGTGCTCACCGTCCGGGGCTATGACGAGGCGCGCCGGACCAGGCCCACTGCGACCCCTCCCCAGGTCTCGGACACGCGCGACGGCCAGGTGATCACCTTCCAGCTGTGGCACTGGCACGAGGACGGCGAGCGCTACGACCTGGAGCACTTCCAGCTCATCCCCGCAGGGAGCACCTGGAACGTCCGAGTCCGCCGGAGCACCTACTGGGCGCTGACACGCTCGCAGTTGACCGAGTTCGTGGCCGAGGCCGGCTTCACCGACATCACCTGGCACAGTCCGGCCTCCAGCGGGTACTACCAGCCCGCGCTCACCGCACGGCGCGCTCACTCGGTGCGGTAGTCCCGGCATCGGTTCCGTCCCCCGGACTCTCCATTCATCCATCGCAAGCCGGTGAACGTTGCCGGTCAGAGCACCTAGTGCCGTGTCAGTCAACGTTTGCCCTGTTGATGGTGTGCCGTGAGGCCTGAGCGAGGGTGACACCGCTCAGGCGTCGGCGGTGTGGGAGGCTAGGCCGGTGACTGCGACCCTCCGTCCTCTGGACGCCGAACACTTCCCCGCCTGGCTCGAACGTAGTCGAACCGAGTACGCCAAGGAGCTCGTTGCTCTGGGGCAGACGTCCGAGGACGCCTACCGGCAGGCGGACGAGACCATGGCGCACTCGTTTCCGTCCGGGACACCGAACCCGGATCACGCGGTCTTCGACGTGGTCGACGATGCCGGGGTAGCCGTCGGCTACCTCTGGATCGGACCGGACAGGAGTGACGACGCCGGTGCCTGGTGGGTCTGGGACATCGTGATCGACGCCGACAAGCGTGGTCGGGGCCTGGGCCGAATGGCCATGCTCCTCGGCGAGGAATACGCCCGGGCGCGGGGCGCTCATACTCTGGGTCTCAGCGTCGCCGGGTTCAACACCGGCGCACATGGCCTCTACGAGTCGCTCGGCTACGAGACGACCTCGGTGAAGATGCGCAAGAAACTCGGCTGAGCCTCAGGCGACGTTTGCCCTGTCGACGACCTTGCGTAGTCGTTGGTCGGCGGCGTGCTTGTTCCGCCAGATGATGTAGCGGCGGATCATGCTGCCCTGGGCCTTGTGGCTGGCGTGGTCAGTACCGTCGAGGGCGAAGTAGCGCAGGGCGGTGAACTGGGCCTCGATCCGGTTGAGCCAGGAGCTGTTGGTCGGGGTGTAAGCGATCTCCACGTTGTTCGCCGCCGCCCACGTTCCGACCCGCTGACACCGCTTCGTCGTCAGGTGCGGAGAGTAGTTGTCACAGACGATCGCGATGCGAACACCGGCCGGGTGCAGCGAGCGCAGGTAGCGGCAGAACTCCAGGAACTTGGAACGGTTCTTGGTCTTCTTGATGTGCCCGTAGAGCTGGTCCTTGGCGAGGTCGTAGGCGGCGAACAGGTGCCGGACTCCGTGCGGGCGGGTGTAGGTCGCCCGCCGCCGGGGTCTGGGCCCGCGCTCGGGGTCCTTGTGCGCCCCGCCGCGCTCGGCCCACTGACGGCCTGGGTGGGGCTGGAGGTTGAGCGGTCCGAACTCGTCCAGGCAGAAGACGACTTCGGGCTCGCCCTCCTCGGGTATGACCTCGCCGTCGGCGATCGCGTAGAGGTGCTCGACCCTCGCCTTCTTCGTGGCGTAGTCGGGGTCGCGGGAGGTCTTCCAGGTCTTCACACGTTGAAACGAGACGCCCTCCTCGCGGAGCAGGACCCGAAGGCCCTCGTGGCTGATGTCGTCGACCACCCCCTCGGCGACCAGGAAGTCGGCCAGCTTGGCCAGGCTCCAGGTCGAGAACGGCAGGCCGTGCTCGGCCGGCCTGGACTTGGCGATCTTCTTGATCTCCCGGCGCTCCGGCAGCGTGAACGTCCTCGGGCGCCCGCCCCCGTACTTCGGGTAGAGCGCGTCGAAGCCGTCCGCGTTGAAGTTGTGGATCACATCCCGGACCCGGTCCGCGCTGGTGAACGTCACCTCCGCGATCTTCGCCACCGGCATGCCCTGGGCGGACAGCAACACCATCTGGGCCCGCCGCCAGGTCACCACCGAACCGGTACCCCTCCGGACGATCCGCAGCAGCCGTCGACCCTCGTCGTCATCGATCTCCCGGACCCGCACACGTTCAGCCACGTGATCATTCTGACCCTTCGGAGCCACCCTCCGCAGCACCAGACGACTCGTCATGAGAAGGCGAACGTTGCCTGATGCGGCACTAGTAGCGCTCTGTCAGGTGGTGTCGTAGGTCTGCCATGGGGTGGGTTGTCGGCAGGTGGGGCAGTGGCCGGTCCAGGTGGCGATGAGGTGCTGGAGGAGGTCCAGGGTCTGGTGGGAGGTCAGGCCCTGGCCTGGGCTTCTAGGGCGGAGCGCCGTTCGGTGAGGACCGGGTGGGCGGCGCTGACGAGGGTGACGTGGCGGTGCCAGCCGATGTAGGCGCAGCCCTCGACGTGGTCCGGGCCCAGGCGGGTCTTCGGCTCGCGGTAGCCGTGTTCGATCCGCCGGCGTGACTTCGCGAGTCGGACCAGGTCCTGGCGGGGATGTCGGCGGGCAGGTTGGAGATCCAGTACTTGACCGGCTCCACCTCGTTTGCGGGCCACGGGGCACGCGCACTGAGCGGAAGCCAATCGGGCACTGGTCGAGCACTGGTCGGACACGGTTCGCCGGGCGACGCCGGGCGTTCGGTCCAACGAACGCCCGGTCGAGGATCGTGCTCCGGCCCCCACTCCCCTCGTGGTGGGGGCCGGAGCGGGCCCAGGTCGCGCCGGCGAGAGAGAGCATGCCAACGGGGACGGCCGGACGGCCATGCATTAGCCTCTGGGCCTAATAGTCAACAACGCGGCAGGTCAGGACGGCTGCGGGGAACCGGAGGAAGGTTCGTGATCGCACTGAGGTTCGGGGTCGCGGACCTCGCGAGGACCCGGTTCGTCATATCCCCGCTCGACCACCTGATGGCCGGCTCGGCCCGGCTGGGCGTTCACCAGGGCAGCGGGTCGCGCAGCGAGCGCTGGTGGCGGGACGTCCGCCGCCACGTGCCCCACCGGGCCGTGCGCTTCCTCGAGGTGGTCAACGCGAGCCCGGTCGGCGTCCCCGACTTCATGGTGGCGGACCTCGACGCCGTCCGCCGGCAATTGTCCGACGAGCTCGACGCGCTCCTCTCCGTCCCGCAGCAGGCCGTGGAGGAGGGTGTCGCGATGTTCGGCAGCGGCCCGGAAGTCCCGGCCGCCCTGGCCCGGTTGCGCGAGGACGGCAGCCGGGGCCTGCGCGAGGTCAGCGACGGTGCCTGGGCGCTGTTCCGGTCCTGCCTCGCCCCGGACTGGCCCGACATCCGCCGCGCACTGGAGGCCGACATCGCCGTCCGGGCCCGCACCGCCGCCCGCTCCGGGATCGGCGAAATGCTCGACTCGCTCCACCCGAAGGCCGTCTGGCGGGACGAGGGAGTGCTGGAGTGCACCCTCGGCGAACTGGAGGGCTCCTTCGAGCTCGGCGGCCGGGGCCTGGAACTGCGGCCCAACTACTTCGTCCAGCGGAGCATCAGCCTGCTGGCCGGGCCGGACCGCCAGAGCCTGCTGCTGCACCCGATCGCCGCCCCGACCGCCGAGCCTGCGGCCCGGACACCGGCCGCCGACGGCCTCGCTGCTGTGCTCGGCCCCGCCCGCGCCCGCGTCCTGCGCGCCATCGCCGGCAGCGCCTGCTCCACCACCGAGCTCGCCCAGCGGCTCGGCGTCACCCCGCCCTCCGCCTCCGCCCATGTCGTCGCCCTGCGCACGGCCGGCCTGATCGCCACCCGCCGCGAGGGCAAGCAGGTCCGCCACACCCTCACCGACGTCGGCCACGACCTCCTCCTCGACAATCCGCCGCCCCTGCCCCCGGCCTGAGCGTCGGTCGGTGGCGGCTCGGACGGACCGTGGGGTGGGCATCCTCGCGACAGGGGCCCATGAGTCTGCGGGCCGACCTGGGCTTCGGTGGCGCAGCGGCCGCGCCGGCCCAGTTGTCACCGAGCGCATTGTCCCGTCGCACTGAAGCTGGCGGATTCCCACTCGGTCTCATCCGCGTTGGCGGGTTCTCACCGCTCCACGCTCCGAGCGGCGAGCTTTGCTTCGGCGTGGTTTCGGGAGTGTGCTTCACCGCGCCGGTGGTGCCTCCGGATCCCCTTCGGCGCCCGGCGCAGATGGGCCAGAGCGGGCGGGCTGGTCCATCCGACGGCTCGGGAGTATCCCTGCTCCGGCCCTCAGACGCCTGCTGCCACCGCGAGACCCATCCCCAGCAGGACGACGCCGGTGGTCACGCGGAGCCCCCGCAGGACTGTCGGCCGCGACACGAGGGAGCGTCCTCGGCCGACGGCCCAGGTGAGCAATAGGTACCAGGAGGCGCTGACGAGCGCCCACAAAGCCCCCAAGGCAACCGTCGACAGGAAGACCGGGCCCTTCGCCGTCACGAACTGGGGCAGCACTGAGACGGCGAACACGCCGGCCTTCGGGTTGCCGAGGTTGGTGCTCAGGCCGGTGAGGAATCCGCCTGCGAAGCCGGTACGGTGCCTGCCCTCATGCTCCGGGTGGGTGGAGGCGGAGACGGTGGTGAGCACGGTCCGCAGCGTGTTCACCCCAAGGACCATCAGCACGATGCCGCCGGCGATCCGCAGCACCGCGTAGGCGCGGGGGTTGGCCAGCAGAACGGCGGACAGCCCGGCCGCAGCGGCCGTGGACCACAGCAGGAAGCCGGTGGCGTTGCCCGCGAGCGTGCCTCGGAGCGTGTGTCGGCCGCCTTCCAGGACCTGGCGGATCATCAGGGCCTGACTGGCGCCGGGCAGCATCGCCAGCAGCAACGTAGTGGCAATGAAAGCGGGCACGTGCGTGGGCATGGGAAAGGAGCCCTTCCGGGGATTGCGGTCGACGGGTGCACTCCCAGGCTTCCTCCCCGGCAGCCCCAAGAGAAGTTAAGAGAGATCGGTGCAGCGTTAAGATCAGTGAATGGTGGTGGACCCGGGACAGCTGCGGCTTCTCGCATTGATCGAGCGCCACGGCTCCCTGACGGCAGCGGCCCACGCGCTCCAGCTCACGCCCGCGGCGATCACCCAGAAGGTGGCCAAGGCGGAGCGCGACTGGCAGGTGCCGCTGGTCATCCGTGGTCCTCGCGGAGCAACGCTCACCCCGGCCGGCGCGCTGCTCGCCTCCCACGGCCGCACTGTGGAGGAGGCATCGGACAAGGCCGAAACGGAACTGGCCGCCCTGCTCGGCTGCCTCTCACTGCGTCTGCGGATCGGCACGTTCCAGGCGGCTGCCCTGCACCTCCTCCCGCCGGCCCTGACGGCTCTTCGGCACCGCCATCCGGACGCCGACGTGTCCGTCGTGGACGTGGTCTCCGGACGCGGAGCGGACGAGATCAGCGCGGGGCACCTGGACGTGGCCCTCGTCGCGTCCTGGGGCAGGCCGCTTGCACCGTCCCCGCAGGTTCGAGCCCACCCGCTCCTACTGGACCCGATGGTCGTGGTCCTGCCCGACGACCACCCACTGGCCACCGGACAGCCCGCGGACACCGAGCTCCGCCTGGAGCAGCTGCGCGACGAATCGTGGGTCTCCATCCTGGCCGGCCACGCCGCCCGCGAACAGTTCCACGACGCCGCCCGCGAGGCCGGCTTCACTCCCACCGTGCGGTTCGAGACGGAGTCCTACGACGTCGCCCAGGCCCTTGTCGGCACCGGCATCGCAGTGGCCCTGGTCTCCCGCCTGGCCCTGACCCACGCCTCCGGCACCACCCACCGCGAACTGGCCGGTCCCAGGCCCTACCGCCAGATCTACGCCGTGACCAAATCCGACGCCGGCCTCACACCCCTCGCGGACAAGCTCGTCGACCTCCTGCACGACGTCGCCCGCGACACCACCCTCACCTGGGAGGCACCCCTGCAACGCACACCCAACCCACCAAGCGGATCCTGACGAAGCCCCGGCTCGGACGCCCCAGTGGGCTCCGCCTCTTCCGCGAGGGCCAACTCGTCTGAGAACGCCCCCGGCGCCTTTCCCAGGCCACCTGGCAGTCCTGCTGGTCAGAGCCCCACGCGCTGCCAACTCGGATGAGACAGGACACGCATGGGGATTCGGCAGGTCGGAGGATTGGTGAACAGCAGTGAGGTCTTGCGATTCGGATCCCCGGGTCACGATTGTTGGAGCCGGTGGCGTTGCGGGGCGTTGCCCCGGGCACCGGAGCGTTGGCAGGGACGGCCACCACGGATCTGTTCGAGATGCATGGGCGCAGCGGCATCAGCCTGGCGGGTGATGGCCGCCGTGCACATCACCAGGGCACTACGCCGGCGTCGTCGAAGAACTGTCCGGTGGGGCCGTCGTCGGGCAGGGTCGCGAGTTTGATGGCGATCGCCGCGCCCTGTTCGGGGGTGCGCACGCCGCGGAAGCCGTTGAGGTCGGTGGCGACGTAGCCGGGGCAGCCGGTGTTGATCAGGATGTTCGTGCCGCTCAGCTCCCGGGTGTATTGGAGGGTGACGGCGTTCAGGAACGTCTTCGACGGCACGTACGCCGCGGACACCGGACCTGTCGTCTGCTCGGCGGCGGGTCCTGACTGCCGGGTGAGGGAGCCGACGCTGCTGGACATGTTCACGATCCGTGGTGCGGCGGAGCGGCGCAGCAGCGGCAGCATCGCGTTGGTGACGCGGATGACGCCGATCACGTTGGTGTCCACGACCGCGTGGATGGTGGCGGGGTCGATCCGGGTGGGCTCCTGTGGCATGGCGCCTGTGATGGCGGCGTTGTTGACGAGCACGTCGAGGCGTCCGGCCTGTTCGTCGATCAGCCGTGCGGCGGCGGTCGCGCTCGCGTCGTCGGTCACGTCCAGCGGTACGGCGAACGCGTCGATGCCGGCGGCGCGCAGTTTCTCCACCGCGCCGCTTCGGCGCCGGTCGTCGCGGGCGCCGACGCCGACGCTCCAGCCGAGGGCGCCCAGGCCTGCGGCGATCTCGTAGCCGATTCCCTTGTTCGCGCCGGTGACCAGCGCGATCGTCCGTTCAGTCATAGGGACGATGCTGCCTTCGGGCCTCGGCTGGTGTCCAAGACCGATCGAGTGCGCAACGATACCGTCAGGGTATTGATCCGGGATAGTGTGGCCGGATGGAGACCCGGGAACTGCGGTATTTCGTCGCTGTCGCTGAAGAGCTGCACTTCGGGCGTGCCGCGCAGCGGCTCGGGATCGCGCAGCCACCGTTGTCACGGGCGATCCAGCGGCTCGAACGCCGGCTCGGGGCAGTGCTGTTGGATCGGACCAGTCGCACTGTCACGCTGACCGAGGCCGGCTCGGTGCTGTTGGTCGAGGGCCGGGCGGCTCTCGACGCGGTCGAGGCCGCCGAGCGTCGGACCCGCCGCGCCGCCCTTTCCGTGACCGGCCGCCCCGGCCTGGTCCTGGTCACGAAGGCCAGCGCGTCAAGGGAACTGCTGGCGAGACTGCTCGACGCGTACGCCGCCGAACCGGGCGCGGTCCCCGTCGACGTCATCCTGTGCGGTCCGGCCGAGCAGGAACGAGTCCTGCGCGAGGGCCGGGCCGACGTGGCGCTGCTGCACCGGCCGTTCGACTCGACGGCCGGATTCCACACCGAAGAGCTCAGCACGGAGAGTCAGGTTGTGGTCCTGCCGGCCGGGCATCCGCTCACCGCCCGGGCCCATGTGCACATGGCCGACATCACCGGGCTGCCGGGCCTGCCCCTCCCACGCTGGCCCGACCCCGACGGCACCTACCCGCCCGGCCCCGGCCCGCAGGTCCGCGACCATGCGCAGTTGTTGCAGCTCGTCGCGCTCGGCCGTGCGTGTGCGGTCTCACCGGAGTCGTGCCGAGCCCAACTGCACGGTGACCTCGCCGCCGTGCCCGTGCTGGACGCGCCGACAGTCACCACCGTGATCGCCTGGCCACCGCACAGCCGGTCCAGAGCCGTCGCCGACCTCATCCGGACTGCGACACGTCTCCAGTAGCTCCCACCCGCCCGGCCAGGCTCCACCCATCGTGGCCCGGCTCAGGCGGCAGATCGCGGTGGGTGCACGCGGCTGGTGTCAGTCTGCGCGACCAGGTGACATCTATCTCGACCACTCACACCCTCGCATCATTCGCGTGAGTGGTCGGTCGGCACGACAAAGTCGGAAAGGCTCACGGCGGGGCGGCCAAGTATGTCTGTCAGCACGCGCTGTTGGCGCTCGGTCAGGGAGGCAATGAAGACCACTGCGTCGGCGCCGGCCTGGTCACAGGCCTGGGCTACCTCGCGGACTTTTCCGTAGCTCAGCAGAGTGCGCGAGGAGTAGGGCAGACCCATCTTCTGGACCCCGCCGTCCGAGACGCCTCGTCGTTGCACGATCTGCACGACGACCCGAGCGCCGCGCGCTGCCAGCTTTGTGGCCGCCGACGCCATGAGCGTTTCGAAGTCCTTCTGCTTCGCAGAGAAGTAGCCAACCAGGACTACGTCAGCGCCCATGACCGTGAAGCGGAGCGCCTGGCGCCGGGCCGGCCTCGACCGCACACGGCGAGCCAGGCGCCGGTCGTGCCTTCGGGGTTGGTGCATGCGGTACAGGCTAAATGCCTGGCTACCTGCAGCGATACCGCATTTCTCGCTGACTGGGCTTGGCGAGGAAAAGGTCAGAGCCACTCATTTGATGACGGCGATCGTGACGGTGGCCTCGTAGCGTACGGCGAGCTTCTCGTATCCCGTGGCCACGGCCCGGTGGCGCTCGAGGCGGTTAATTCCGCACCCGACCGGCGGACGACGCTACCGTGACGACCCGCCCCAGCCCTCCCCCTGCGACCGCCCTATTCGGCTCGTGCCGGCGGCCACCGCGGCGCCCAGCACGATCAGGACGACGTACCCGGCCGTCCGGTGGCCGTCCGGCACCAGGTGGCGGACGAAGCCGAAGACGTGCAGGCCCCACAGGTGGTCCGAGAGCAGGCCGCCGCTGATACCTCCGACGACGAGGACGAAGCTGACGAAGCCGAGAAAATTCTTCATGCCGTCGAGGCTAGAGAGGCAGCCCGGCATCGGGATCCGACTTTCGGCGCGAGCACACCCCACCAAAGTCGTGGGTTAGGCCGACGTCAGCGGCGCGGGCGCCGCCGCCGGCCCGCACGACACCGGCGAGCGCCGAGAGCAGCGCGGGCGCCGCCGCCACCACGAAGCAGAGCGCCGGCGGCACCCGGCCGACCAGCAGGCCGACGGCCGCGGTGCCGCCCGCCGAGCCCGCGTTGAAGGCGGTGTTCACCCATGCCCCCGCCCGGGTGCGGGCCTGCGGCGCGGCGGCCTCGTCGGCCAGCAGGTAGGCGGTGGTGACGGCGGGTGAGACGAAGAGCCCGGCGCAGGCCATGGCCACGGCCAGCACCGGAAGGTTCGGCGCGAGCCCGGCGCCTGCCAGCGCCACGCCCAGCCCGGCGGCCAGCACCGGCAGCCTGACCGCCTGCGGGGCGGACCAGCGCAGCGCGCCGTAGGCGAGGCCACCGACGGCGCTGCCCACCGAGAGCGCCGCCAGCACCCAGGCCACCGCGCCCGCCTGCCCGCGCTGTTCGGCGTAGGCGGCCACCGTCAGGTCCAGCGCGCCGAGCGCCAGTCCGGTGGCCGCCGAGGCGAGCACCGCCCGCCGCAGCGCTCCCCCGCCGCCCGGCCGCCCGACGCTCCCGTGGTCCCCACGCTCGGCCCCGGCCCCGGAGAGCGCCCGGGCGGGCGGCGCGGAGACCAGTGCCAGCGTGCCCGCCAGCACCAGCGCGGCGCCCGCCGCGACCCCGGTGGCCGGCCCCGCCGGCCCGGCCACCGCGAGCAGCAGCCCGACCAGGAGCGGGCCGCTGACGAAGAGCAGCTCCTCGGCGACGGTGTCCAGGCTGTAGGCACGCTGGAGCAGCGCCCGGTCGGGCAGCAGCCGGCGCCAGAGGGTGCGCATCACCGGCCCGAGCGGCGGGGTGCAGGCGCCGGCGGCCACCACCAGGGCGCCGATCAGCAGCGGCGGCCCGCCCGGCCGCCAGGTGGCGGCGGCCGTCAGCGCGAGCAGCCCGGCGTACGCCGTGGCCAGTGGCGGCAGCGCGCGCCGGGGCCCGTACCGGTCGACCAGGGCGGCGCGGGCCGGAGAGAGCAGGACGCTGGTCAGCCCGAACAGGGCGATCGCCGTGCCGGCCACCGGGTAGGAGCCGGTGGCGTCCCGGACGGACAGAAGCAGGCTGAGCGGGGCCATGCCGTACGAGAGCCGGCCGAGCAGCGCGGCGGCGAAGGTGCGTCGGGCGTGCGGGGTGCGCAGGACAGCGCGATAGGACGGGGTCAAGGGGGGCAACGGATCGTTCCTCGGTGGGGGCGGGACCGGCAGCACGGCCGTGCCCGCGGGCGTGCGGGGACACCGGGGCGCCGCGCCCGGTGCCGGGGCGCGGTCGCGGCGGGCCGCCTAGACACGGTGGAGGAACATGCCCGGCACCGTACCAGCTACCCCGCGCGGGACGGCAGCCCGGCGAGAGGCCCGGACGGAGCAGCGGGCGCGGCGGCCCGGCGGCGACGCGGGTACGTTCGCCGTGTGCAGCCAAGGTCAGTGCGGCAGAGCTCCGGACAGCCGACGAACGCGCAGCAGACGAACGCGCAGCCGACGAACGCGCGGCGGGGGTCCGTGCAGCCGGCGTCGGCGCAGCGGGGCTCGGCGCAGCGGAGGTCACGCCACGTCAGAAGGCCCGCGGCGGCCTGTGCCGTCGCCGTGCTGGTGCTCGCGGTCACGGCGCCGGCCGCCGCCGCGCAGGACGCGGCGTCCGTGGTCGGCGGCGAGCGGCTGGGCCGGCCCGCCGTCCAGGTGGCGCCGCTGGCCGGGGCGCCCGCGCTGCCGGCGGAGCTGACGGGGCGCTCCTGGCTGGTGGCGGACGCGGCCACCGGGGAGATCCTGGCGGCGCGCAACGCGCACATGCCGCTGCCGCCGGCCAGCACGCTGAAGATGCTGTTCGCGGACACCGTGCTGCCCAAGTTCGACCGTTCGCTGGAGCACAGGGTGGCACCGGCCGAGCTGGCCAGCCTGGGAGCGGGCAGCAGCCTGGTCGGCATCAAGGAGAACCTGCCGTACCGGGTGGAGGACCTCTGGCGGGGCGTCTTCCTCGCCTCCGGCAACGACGCGGTGCACGTCCTCGCCCACATGAACGGCGGGCTTGCGCAGACCGTGGCCCAGATGCAGGCCCGCGCGCAGTCCCTGCAGGCCCGGGACACCCGCGTCGTCTCCCCCGACGGCTACGACCAGGACGGGCAGGTCTCCTCGGCCTACGACCTGACGCTGTTCGCCCGGACCGGGCTGCGCAACAAGGACTTCCGCGCCTACTGCTCCACCCGTACCGCCCGCTTCCCGGGCGGGGTCGACAAGACGACGGGGCAGCGCACGGCCTTCGACATCGCCAACACCGACCGGCTGCTCGGCAAGTACCCCGGGCTGATCGGGGTGAAGAACGGTTACACCACGGGTGCCGGGGCCACCTTCACCGGAGCCGCCGAACGCGGCGGCCGCACGCTGCTGGTGACGGTGATGCACCCGGAGTCGCAGGCCAAGGTGTACGACGAGGCGGCGAGCCTGCTGGACTGGGGTTTCGCGGCGGCGGGCAAGGTCGAGCCGGTCGGGCACCTGGTGGAGGAGGAGGCGGGCGCCTCCGCCCCCGCCACCGGGGCCCCGGCCTCGGGCGGGCTGCCGCAGGCGATCCATCGGGCCCACCACGCGCTGGGCCCGGCCGGCTGGACGGCCGTCGCCCTGTGCGGGGCGCTGGCGCTCTGGGCGGCGGGCCGGGCACGTGGCCGGCGCCGCCTCCACCCGGTGGCCGCCGAGGCCGTGCCGGTGCCGCTCGCGTTCCCCCGCGCCGGGGCCACCGCGCTGGGCGGCGCGACGGCGGTGGGCGGGCGCGGCCGGCGACGGTTCGTCCGCTCGGTCCGGGCCATGGTGCTGACGGCGCGGCGGCGGGGCACCCGCTCGCGGTGACCGCCGGGAGCAGCGACCGGGCAGGCGACGGGGCGGTGACCGCCGGGGGTGCGAGGACCGGGCGGCGTCGCCCGAACGGCCGGGACGTGCGCGATCCCTCGGGTGCTGCGCGGGTTCGAGCCGTGACGAGGGCCCGCCGGTGCAGTTCCGGCGGTGTTGCTCGACTCCCTCGCGATCCTCGTCGACGGCCCGCGGGCCTGGGCAGAGGATCTGACGATCGACCTGGTGCTGACCGACGAGGAGCGGCGCTCCCGCCTGCCCCTGCACAACGGCGCCCTGACCCACCGCTCATGCCCGGCCGGTGACGCCCCGCGGTCCGCCGCCGGGCTGACGCTCACCCTGACCACGCCGCAGCTGCTCGCGGTCCTGGCCGGCCCGGGCCTCTCCGGGGTGGCCCACGAGGGGGATCCGGAGCTGCTGGCCAGGCTGTCCGGTGTGCTGCCCCGCCCCGTCGGGGGTTCGCCGTCGTCACCCCGTGACGCGGCCCTCCGCTCCCACCGCCGCCCGGCCTGCGCCCCGTCACGCCCGCCGAGGGCCGCCGATGGCCGCTGCCGGCGCCCGCCGGCCCGGGCCCGGGAGACGGGGGCCGCACCGGGTCGCCGCCCGTCGCGCGGACGAGGCCGGCGCCGACAGACCCTAGACTTCCCGTCATGAACGACGTGCCGCCCGACCCCGCGACTCCCGGCCCCGCCTCGCAGGAGCGGCTGGAACGCCTCGTCCGCCTCTCCTCCGGCAGCTACCTGCTGGTGACCACCTACAAGAAGGACGGCACCGGCGTGCCCACCCCGGTCTGGGTGGTCCGCGACGGCGACGCGCTGGGCGTCTGGACCGTCACGGACTCCTGGAAGGTCAAGCGGATCCGCAACCGCGCCGACGTCCTGGTGGGCCCCTGCGACGTCAAGGGCCGGCCGACCGGCGAGCCGTACCCGGCCACCGCCGAGATCCTCGGGCCGGAGCGGACCGCCGCCTACCGGACGCTGCTGCGGCAGAAGTACGGCCTGCTGGGCGTCCTCACCCTGCTCGGCAGCCGGCTGCGGCGCGGCGAGCGCGGCACGGTCGGCATCCGGATCACGCTGACGGACTGACCCGCCCGGCCCCCTCCTCCACCCGCGCGCAGGTGTCCACGATCACCCGGGCCACCAACTCCGGGTCGTCGCTCATCGGCACGTGCCCGCAGCCCGGCAGCCGGACCAGCCGGGCGTCCGCGAGCTCGTGCAGGGCGCGGACGCCCTGACGGCGCAGCAGGATGCGGTCCCGGGTGCCCCAGGCGACGGTGACCGGGAGGGCGGAGAGGTCCCCGGTGAAGCGCAGCCCGCGGCCGGCCGCCAGGGTGGGCTCGAAGCCGGTCGCCCCGCGCAGCGCCCCGGTCTCGGCGGCCGCGGCGGCGGCGTCCCGGCGGCCGGGGCGGGCGTAGATGGTGGAGACGAGCAGCGCCCGGCCGGCCCTGGAGCGGGCGAGCCGTTCGACCACCGGCTGCGGCAGCACGCGCGCGCCGGCCCGCATCCCGCCGAGCACGGTGTAGGCGTAGCGGCGCTCGGCCTCCGTCCAGAAGCCGGCCGGTGCCAGTGCCGTCACCGAGCGGGCCAGCCCGGCCCGGCCGAGCCCGAGCGCCAGCAGGCCGCCGAGCGAGTTCCCCGCGACGTGCGGCCGCTCGATGCCGAGCGCCTCGCAGAGCCCGCCGAGTACCGGGACCACCGCCTCCACCCCGTACGGCACGCCGGGCGGCAGGGCGGGCGAGGCTCCGAACCCCGGCAGGTCGACTGCGATCACCTCGTGCCGCTCGGCGAGTGCGGGCAGCACCGGCTCCCAGGCCTGCCAGTGGTGGCCGATGCCGTGCAGCAGCAGGAGCGGGCTGCCGACGCCGAGGCGCCGGTAGCGGACGGTCACCGCTCCCGGTCCGTGCGGGTCGGGCAGCGGGAAGGTGATGTCGGCGGGCATGGGGCTCCTCTGCTGGACGCGATGTCAGCAAGGATTACCGACCGGTAGCCCCGGCGACAAGAGGCCGGTCGCGACGCCTGCGGCGCCCGCGCTGCCGGCCGGGCCGTGGACGGCGGGGGCCGGCAGCGCGGCACCTCGACCCGGCCGGCGTGGCACCTCGACCCGGCCGGCGTGCCACCTCGACCCGGCCGGCGGGGCGGTGCCGCTCCGCCGGCCGGGCCCGGTGCCGCTCAGACGCCCAGTCGGCGGGTCAGTGGCCGGGCGACCAGCAGCAGGCCTGCGGCCACCGCCACCGCCGCACCGCCGAGGGCGAGGAAGAGTCCCGGACCCGGCACGTTCCCGCCGGCCGCCTTGAGCGCGTTGCCGCCGACCCCGGAGCCGAGCGCGGCGGAGAGCCAGAACACGCCCACCAACTGGCTCATGAACGCGGCCGGCGCCACCGCCGTGGTGACGCTCATCCCGACCGGGGCCAGCGCGGCCTCCCCCGCCCCCATCAGCAGGTAGGTGGCGACCAGCCAGAGCGGCGAGACCTTCACCCCGTCCTCGGCCCGGTGGGCGGCCAGCGCCATCAGCAGCAGGGAGCCACCGGTCAGCGCCATGCCGACGGCGAACTTCGCGGTGGCGCTGATCCGTTCGCCGAACCGCACCCAGATCCAGGCGAACAGCGGCGCCGCCAGGACGATCGCCAGCGGGGTCGCCGACTGGAACCAGCTGGCGGGCAGCCGGATCCCCAGCACCTCCCGGTCGGTGGAGTCGCGGGCGAACATGCTCAGCAGCGAGCCTCCCTGCACGTGCAGGCCCCAGAACAACGCCGACGCCACGAACAGCCAGGCGTACGCGCGGATCCGGCCCCGGTCGACGGCGGAGATCTCCGGGTGGCGCAGCAACTGCCGGAAGCAGCCGACCGGCACCGCCAGGCTCAGCACCGCCACCAGGACCAGCGCGTGCCGGATCCTGAAGGTGCCGGCCAGCGCGTCGGCCGCGAAGACGGCCGTCACCACGGCGACCGCCCAGCCCGCCACCCGGCCGGCCCTGCGCCGCTCGGCCACCGTGGCCGGCCGCTCCGGCCGGCGCCCGGTGTCGCCGAACGAGGCCGATCCGCGCAGGTACTGCCAGATGCCGAACCCCATGCCGACGGCCGCCAGACCGAACCCGAGGTGCCAGTTGACCCCCTCCCCCACGCTCCCGACCACCAGGGGCGCCAGCAGCGCGCTGCCCTGGATCGAGGTGTAGAAGACCGCGAACCCGGCGTCCCGCTCCGCGGTCGCGCCCCGCGGGTAGAACGCGCTCAGCAGGCTCGCCATGTTCGGCTTGAGCAGGCCGGTGCCGACGGCGATCGCCAGCATCCCGAGGTAGACGGTCGGCACCGTCGGCAGCGCCATCATGACGTGCCCGGCCGCGATCACCACCGCGCCGTAGAGCGTCGCCCGGTAGCTGCCGAACAGCCGGTCGCCGAGCCAACCCCCCGGCAGGGAGGCGAGGAAGGTGGCGGCCATGTAGACGCCGAACAGCATGCTCGCGTCGGCGTTCGAGAGGCCGAGCCCGCCCTCGGCGGCCGGCGCGGAGGCGAACAGGAACAGGATGGCCAGCATCCCGAAGAAGCTGAACCGCTCCCACATGTCCGTGGCGAACAGCGTGACGAACCAGCGCGGCCTGCCGAACAGCGCGCGCTCGGCCGGCCCGGCCGGCGCGGCCGCCGGGCGTACCGTGGTCGGTGACGTCATGGGTGCACCCTCCTTCCGTGTCGGTCCGTCAGTAGCGGTACTGGTCCGCCTTGTACGGGCCCTCGACCGGAACACCGATGTAGTCGGCCTGGTCCTTGGTCAGCGTGGTCAGCTTCACACCCAGCGCGTCCAGGTGCAGACGGGCGACCTTCTCGTCCAGGTGCTTCGGCAGCACGTAGACGCCGATCGGGTACTGCTCGGTCTTCGTGAACAGCTCGATCTGCGCGATCGTCTGGTTCGCGAAGGAGTTGGACATCACGAACGACGGGTGACCGGTCGCGTTGCCCAGGTTCAGCAGACGGCCCTCGGAGAGGATGATGATCGTCCTGCCATCCGCCTTGCGCCACTCGTGGACCTGCGGCTTGACCTCGGTCTTCACCACACCCGGCAGCAGGGCCAGGCCCGCCATGTCGATCTCGTTGTCGAAGTGACCGATGTTGCCGACGATCGCCTGGTGCTTCATCCGGGCCATGTGCGAGGCCATGATGATGTCCTTGTTGCCGGTCGTCGTGATGAAGATGTCCGCCGACTCGACGACATCCTCCAGCGTCGCGACCTGGTAACCGTCCATCGCCGCCTGCAGCGCGCAGATCGGGTCGATCTCGGTCACGATGACCCGCGCACCCTGGCCGCGCAGCGACTCCGCGCAGCCCTTGCCCACGTCGCCGTAGCCGGCGACGACAGCGACCTTGCCGCCGATCAGCACGTCGGTGGCCCGGTTGATGCCGTCGATCAGCGAGTGCCGGCAGCCGTACTTGTTGTCGAACTTCGACTTGGTCACCGAGTCGTTGACGTTGATCGCCGGGAACAGCAGGTTGCCGTCGCGGTGCATCTCGTACAGGCGGTGGACACCGGTGGTGGTCTCCTCGGTCACGCCCTTGATCGTGGCGGCGACCTCGGTCCACTTGTTCGGCGTCTC
>NZ_JBVINN010000039.1:0-86255 GCF_055579305.1 Kitasatospora sp. NPDC032757
CGGTCGAGTACCTGTGGGCCCACGTCAAGCACAGCCTCGCGAACCTCGCCAGCGTCGCCTTGGACCGACTCGCCACGCTCGTCCGCAACCGACTCCAGTACCGCCCCGACGTCCTCGACGGCTTCCTCGCCGGAACCGGACTCTCCCTCGACCTACCACCCTGAAAAGCCGAAGTCAGTACCGACTGCTGCCGCTGCTCGGTCCGGGCTCCAGCGTCGCTGGCGACTACCTGACGCGACGTGAGGCGTCCGTTGGCGTGGAGCACCCGGAGTGGCTCGAAGGCGTCGTACCGATCCTGACCTGGGGCTGTGCCATGTACGCAGGCGTTGATTGTCTCAGTGAGGACGGTCAGGTCCTGCTCCTCGAGCCGAACCCGTATAGCGGCGGATCATGGGATCAGTGTTGGTTCCTCGACTCCGCCAGCCTCGCAGC
Source organism: Kitasatospora sp. NPDC032757 (assembly GCF_055579305.1). Taxonomy (NCBI): domain Bacteria; kingdom Bacillati; phylum Actinomycetota; class Actinomycetes; order Kitasatosporales; family Streptomycetaceae; genus Kitasatospora; species Kitasatospora sp. NPDC032757. Next base: position 433 of record NZ_JBVINN010000039.1, read on the forward strand.
GGGGCTGGCATGGCTCGCGGGACGGGCTGGTTCGAGGATGACGCCTTCGACAGGGACGACCCGGTCGAGCTTCAGCCATGGGACCAGGCCGCAAGCCGACTGTCCTCCGGCGCATAGCGAAACACCGACGCTTCGTCCCGTTGGCGCAGACGCCGTCATCCCGGCCATGCTCACGGCTCCCTTCGGAGAGTCGGCATCGGGAGGGCGACCAACGCACTGGCTGCGCTTCTGGTGACCTGTGCGAGCAACTTCGTCCTGGCCGGGGCGAGGTAGATCTCGGTGGTGGTCAGGGGGTGCCGGAGGACCGTGCCCGTGCGGATGGCCGGCCGAGGTTGCCGGCCGGCTGGGCGGGCCTCGGGGTGTGCGAAGCGGCGAGCGGCACCCACCGGGGAGAGTGGTCGGCTTCCGCCGCGGGCCGGCCCCGGTGTGCCGGGTGGATCACGTAGAGTCGACCAATGGCGAAGTACTTCGACGTGCACCCGCAGACCCCCCAGGCCCGCACCATCGGCACCGTGGCCGACAGCCTCCGCTCCGGGGCCCTCATCGCATACCCGACCGACTCCTGTTTCGCCCTGGGCTGCCGTATGGGCAACCACGAGGGCCTCGAACGGATCCGGTCGATCCGGCGTCTCGACGACCGCCACCACTTCACCCTGATGTGCGAGAACTTCGCCCAGCTGGGGCAGTTCGTCCACATCGACAACGCCGTCTTCCGCGCCGTCAAGGCGGCGACGCCGGGCAGCTACACCTTCATCCTCCCCGCCACCAAGGAGGTCCCGCGCCGTCTGATGCACCCGAAGAAGAAGACGGTGGGGGTCAGGATCCCCGACCACGTCGTCACGCGGGCCCTGCTCGCCGAACTCGGTGAGCCCCTCGTCTCCAGCACCCTGCTCCTCCCCGGCGAGGACGAGCCGATGACCCAGGGGTGGGAGATCAAGGAGCGGCTCGACCACGTGCTGGACGCCGTGGTGGATTCCGGTGACTGCGGTACAGACCTGACGACGGTCGTCGACTTCTCCGGCGGCGCAGCCGAGATCGTCCGACGCGGGGCCGGCGACCCCACGCGCTTCGAGTGACGACACACTCACGGTTCGGCCGGCGACAGGCCCAGGGCCGAGGGCCTGCACGGGAAGGAAGTGGCCTTGCCGGCCTCGGTCAGCCCGACTGCCCCACTCACCTGGAGCAGGGCCCACCGCCAGGCGTCTGCCGCGGGCCGGCCGGCGGACCGCACGGAGGTGTCCAGCCGGCGTCGCAGCGTCGGCTCGTCAAGCTGACGGTCACTCAAGCCAGCTCAGGCGCTGGCACTGTGGTCGGCACAGTGCTGTCCGGGGCGTTGCAGTCCGGTGACACGGAAGGCTCTATTCCGTCGATTGTTCGCACTAGGTTCGATCGTGCACGCCGCCGCATTGCCTCGCGGTTCCTGCACGAGAGGGGACGGGCAATGTGCGAGACCTCACCCGTACCTCGCTCAGGAGAACCTGCATGTTCCCGTCGACGACCCGTCGCGCGACCACCGTCCGCACGCTGGCCCGCACCGTCCTGGCAGCCGCTCTGATCGTCCCCGCCGCGACAGCCTGCAGCTCCGCGTCCGACGCGAACGGCACCACCGCGGCCACCTCAGCCGCCACGCCCACCACGCCCGCCTCGCAGGGCACCGCCGCACCGGCCGCCGCCACACCCGCCGCGCCCACCACGCCCGTCTCTCCTGCCGCACAGGGCAGCGCCGCTCCTGCCACCGCGCCCGCCGCGCCCGGCGCCACCGCACCGGCTGCCCCGCCCGCTTCGCCTGCCCCGCCCCGGGCCACGGCACCGGCCACCTCGGCCAAGGCGAAGTCCCCGGTCCACACCCAGCCCCTGGTGGACGGCAGCACGGCCGAGGTCCAGGAAGTCGGGGCCCAGCACTACGTCGCCAAGATCGTCCACGGCGGTGACGTCCTCGCCACGCTGGAGACGAAGGGATCCGACGCCGGACTGGACGCCAACGACATGTTCGTCGTGCTCTCGCTGGACGGCCAGGTCCACTCCTGGATGGGCGGCGGGCACCAGGGGCCGGGCACGTTCAAGCTCGCGGGCGGCTGGACGGCCAAGGTCACGAAGATCGGCGAGCTCCGGTACCGCGCGCAGATCCTCGGCATCGACAATGCCGTGAACGGCACGCTGGAGTCGAACCAGCAGGACGTCGGAGGCGTCGCCAACGGCGTCTACATGGTGCTCACCGCCGGCGGCGAGATCAGCGCCCACATGTGACCGAGCACTACCAGGGCGCTTCCTTCGGATCATCTGCACCGGCTCGCGGCGGCCGGCGTCCGGCTCCGGCGTCCGGCTCCGGCGTCCGGCTCCGGCGCCCGGCGGGAAATCTTTCGGTTCACACAGCCTCAAATGACGGTGGCCCACCGGCTGGTGCCGAAGAATCTCCTGCCTTCGTCCGCTACGCTGCTCCGCGCCGCCCTGGCGTGCTGGGTCGCCGGATTCTCCGGGCAGCCGGGATTGCGGGCCCGCTCGGCCGGCCGGCACCGGCCCGCCGGGCAAGCGCATTGTTCTACCCACACACACGACCTGCCTGCACATCGGCCCCACGGCCGTTGAAGGGGAGAACATGCGACGGGTTGGCGAGTTCGTGGGCGTAGCGCTGCGGGCAGTCGCCCGGGGTGTGCCGGTTGGCCGGTGTCGCCAGGACGGTGCCGGCCGCGGTGTTCGCGGTCGGCACCGGTTCGCGTTCCTGGAGAGCCGGCAGCCGGCGCGGCGCGGTTGGCCGGGCCTGCCTCACCTGCGGGTCCGAGGGCCCCGGGTCGCTTCGGCGGTCAGGTGGACGGCTCCGTTCGGGGCTGCGGGGCTCGGAGGCTTCAGATCAGCTTCCAGGAGTGGTCGTCGTTGTCGCTGCAGTAGTACAGCGTGAGGCGGGCGTCGTTGCCGCCGGTCCGCACGCCGTCGACGTCCAGGCACAGGCCGCTCTTGAGGTTGACGACCCAGGAGCCCCCGTTGGCGCGGGGCAGCAGCCAGAACTGCTGGTTGTCGCCCGAGGTTCCGTTGCAGGTGTACTCGCTGACCTTGGCGCCGGCCTCCACCGCACCGTAGTCGTGGACGTCGAGGCAGAGGTTGTCCTTGGCGTTGCGGATGCTGTACAGGCTGTAGCCGTTGCTGGTGGTGCCCTGGCTGTCCCAGTAGAAGAGCTGGTTGTCGCCCGAGGTTCCGTTGCAGGTGTACTCGTTGACGGGGCCGTTGATCCTGCCGGCGCCCAGGTCAGGGATGTCGGCGCACTTGGCGGTGACGGTGTTGTACAGGAGGTACGGACCGTAGGCGGCGCTCGGGTTCGCGGCCCGGCCGGGCGCGGCGGTGTGGGGCTCGGTAGCGGCCCCGGCCGCGGGTGCGGTACCGAACGACAGGGCGCCGAGCACGACGGCGGTGCCGAGCGCGGCGCCGGCCTTGCCCGCGAAGCTTTTCCTGCTCATCGAACTCCTCCAGTGGTGAACGGGTCGGTACTGGTCTGCGGCCCGTCGTGGCAGCACCGCGAGTCGGCGCGAAGCTGCGCCGATCTCGGGCTCCTACGTGATGGCCGGTTCGGCTGTGCATCTCCATGCTGGGCGCCAACGGCGCCGGGGCGCACGCTACTTCGGCCTGCGCCGAAGCTCTCCGGTAGCCTTGCACGGTCGCAGACGGCACGACGGTGACCCTGCCTCCGAAAGGCAGGACCCGGCTACTTGCGGGAGGGCGGACGTGCTGCGCGTTCATTTCACGGCGGACGACCTGTGCAGCGTGACGCTGATCAGCCAACTGCCGCAGCTGGGCGAGGCGGTGCTGAGCGTGCAGGCGCTGCGTCGCAACGATCAGCGGCTACGGTTCGACGCCTGGCGCCGGAGTCTGCGCGGGAACCTGCCGGCGAAGGTCGGACCGTTGCTGGACCTGGTACCCACGCACGGTTGGATCCCGGACTTCCTCACGTCCACCAGGGACAACGGAAGGGTGCGCGACGTGCTGGAGGCCATCCGTGCCGTTCCGCGGCGGCAGCTGACGGCAGATCTGAACCGGCTCGCGTCCGCACACTCGTTACCCGGGTGGGTGCGCGGGCTTGCCGACGGCGACCCGGACGCCATGAACGCGGTCACTCGCGCTCTGGCCGCGTACCACGACCTGGCGATCGCGCCACACGCCCGCCGCATGCAGACCGCTGTCGACGCCGACCTCGCCCGGCGGGTGACGACACTGCGCAGACACGGCGTCGGTGCGCTGCTCTCCGGCCTCCACCCGGCCTTGCGCTGGCAGTCACCCGTACTGACGGTGCCCTCCCCATTCGGCCAGGACATCCACCTAGCCGGGCGTGGCATGACGGTGGCTCCCGTAGTGTTCGGCGGACCGTGGCCGCGGCTTCTGGTCGGCGACCGCGACGACCGGCCGGTACTGATCTACCCGCTCGCGTTCGATGCCGTGGCCAACCCCCTCGCCCGGCCCGCATCGGACGGCCGGCAACAGCAAGCGGCAAAGGCACTGGGAACGGTGCTGGGCGCCACCCGGTCCGCAGTCCTGCATGCCGTCGCCGCCGCGCCCGGGCTGAGCACCTCCGAGGTGGCCAACCGGGTCTCCGTCTCGCTGGCCTCGGCCTCCGAGCACGCCACCAGCCTGCGCGATGCCGGACTCATCACCAGCCGCCGCGAGCGCAGCCGGGTACTGCACTACCCCACGACCGCGGCCGCCGTCCTGCTCAACGCGCCCCACACCGTACCGCCGCAGGCGGCGCCCGTGGGACCACGACCACGGCTCGGAGACTGAGGGACATCCGCTGATGTGATGCGCATCACTCTCCGGTCGCCTCGGGCCGGGCATGCCCGATCATGATCGGTATGGACGCTCGTTTCCTTGGTATCGCCGAGCTGCTCGAAGTCCCGTCCGTGGCGGTCGTCGTCGACGTCATGCGTGCTTTCACCGTGGCCGCCTGGGCGTTCGCCCAGGGGGCGGAAGAGATCGTTCTCGCCGAGTCGCTGGAAGAAGCCCTGGCGCTCAAGGCTCGCCACCCGGATTGGGTGGCACTCAAGGACGGTCCGCCCGTACCTGGGTTCGACGCCGTCAACTCGCCGGGTCTGCTGCGGTCCATCGACCTCGGCGGACGGACCGTTGTGCAGAAGACCACGGCAGGAACGGTCGGCGCCCTCGCGGTCAAGGAGGCGCCGCTGGTGCTGTGCGCCGGCTTCGTGGTGGCGGAGGCGACGGCTCAGCTCTTGCGGACGCGCAGGAGTGACAGTGTCACGTTCGTGGTCACTGGCGAGGACGGGCAGGCCGACGAAGATCTGGCGTGTGCTCAATACATCGCCCGGAGGGCCACCGGGGCCGGGACGGACGCTGCCGAGTTCCTCCGCCGCGCTGCCGAGTCGCGCGCCGCCGCCGAACTGGAGGAGGGGGTGCGCCAAGGGGTCCATCCCGACGACGTCGCGCTCTGTCTTGAGCTCGACCGCTTCCCCTTTGCGATGGTGGCGACCCTGGAAGGCTCGCTCATGGTCCTGCGTCCGTACGCCGTTCCTTCGTTGACCGACGACGCCCCGATCTGATCGCCGGCGAGGCGCGACCCCCACCGCGCGAGGAACTGAGCCGTGTTCGCCCCGATGGTGCGTCACCGCCCGCCTTCACAACACGGCGGCGGTGCCGTGGGACGCGGCACGCAGTGCAGTACGGACGCGGCAGGGGCACGGCGGGCCGGTGCCGACGGGGGTCCGCATGGACACCTCCCCGCCATGACACCGGCTCGCCGCCGTGCCGTTCCTCCGGGGCCGCGGGCCGTCCCGGCTCCCGACGCCGGCGTCAGTAGACGAGGATGTCCCAGTGACTGCCCTCGTTGCAGTACAGGTTGCCCGAGGCGGCCTTCCACTGCGGGTAGCCGTCACCCCGGAGGCCGATGTAGGTGAAGCTGTTCTGGATGTAGCCGTCGATGCAGGAATTGCGGGAGATGTCGACCTTGTACCCGTTGTAGTGGCTGTAGGTTCCGGAGGCGTGGCCCACCTCGGTGCCGCCCGTGATGTTGATGGCGCAGCCGCTGGACTGCTTGAGGGTGATGATCGTGCTCACCGTGCCGGAGTTGATCTGCTCGAACGAGGTGCAGGTCGAGTTGGATCGGGTGGTGCAGCCACCGCTCGAGCTCCAGGTGATGCCGGCACTCCTGAACTGGCCGGCGGCCGTCGACTGCGACAGCTTGGTACCACTGGCGCCGGCCGTGGGCGCCGAGAGGGCGAGCCCGGCCAGGGCCAGGGCGACGACGGCGGCTGCGGTGCGGGGCTTCATCTGCTCTCCCGGTGAAGGTGGTTGACCTCGGACTGGGGCACCCCTCTCGTGGTCGGCCGGACGCGCCCGGCCTCGGCCTGCCGGGCGGGCAGTCGAGCGCGGGGCGGGCGGAGGCCGACCACACAGGGGGTCGTGCAAAATGCCATGCGGCAGTGCGGTGATGCGGTGTCGCGGCAGTGCTTCGGCGCGGGGGAAACGCATGATCCGCCCGGCCCCGATCGTGTTCGCAGGGCGGCCGGGGCGCCGGTGTGAGTGTGGGGAACCGTGCGGGAGCGGTACGACAACCAGGATGGACCGACGATGTCTATGCGAGTAGACCCCTGCCCGTGAATTTCGCGTGGCGGCCACGTATCCGAAAAGCGCAGACGCTGCCCGGCGTCCGTCCCGGCCCGTGGCACCCTCCCGGCGATCGAGGAGAGCATCCTGCGCCCGCTCGGCCTCGACCAGACCCGGTGGATGGGCACCTCGCCCACCCTCCCCCGGCCGCACGCCCAGGCGACGTACGGGCCCGCGGGCGGCAACGGTCGGTGGCGGGGCTCGCGTCGTCGAGGCGGTCCCTGGTGGGAGCCGCGCTATCGTGACCCCGTGACCGGTTCCGTGCAGCGTCCACTGCTGTTCCTCGACGTCGACGGACCCCTCATCCCGTTCGGCGCGGCGTCCCAGCAGTATCCGACCTATGACGCAGGCCCTGAACCGCTTCGCGCCGACGCGAATCCGCTCCTGAGCAGGATCGATCCCGCGCACGGGCTCCGGCTGGCCGCGCTCCCGTGCGAGGTGGTCTGGGCCACGACATGGATGGCTGACGCGAACGAGTGCATCGCTCCCCGCATCGGTCTGCCGCAGCTGGCGGTGGTGGTCTGGCCGGAATCGTCCGACCTCGACGACCAGGACGAGCGGAACGGACTGCACTGGAAGACGCGCGCCCTCGTCGAATGGGCGGCGGGGCGCCCGTTCGCCTGGGTCGACGACGAGGTCACCGACACCGATCGGGCCTGGGTTGCCGCCCACCACCCGGGACGCGCCATGCTCCATCGCGTCGATCCCCGCCGTGGTCTGACCGATGGCGACTACGCGGCTATCGACGCGTGGCTGCGACAGCTGGTCTGAACGCGGCTGAGGAAACGGGAGGCTGAGGAAACGGGAAGAGGCCGCCGGGGGCCGTTGAGGCTCCCGCCCGGCCCCCGTTCTGACGCACGTTCTGACGCCCGTTCCGCTGTGCTGGATGCGGCGTGGCCGCGTGGGAGGGAACGCCCGTCAGGGCTTCTGCCCACGGGGGACGACGAAGTCGGTCAGCACGGCGGAGCCGGCGTCGGCCTGCGCCCACGGTCCGCTCAGCGTCAGCAGTGCGAGCCCGGAGGTCGGGAACTTCGCCGCCATCCGCTCGCGCGCGTCGCCGAGTGCGTCTCCGGCCAGGGCCAGCGGCAGCTCCTGCACCCCGGGGAAGTGACCGACCAGCAGCAGCGAGCGGACGCGGTCCGGCACCTCGTGCACCACGGCGAGCAGGACGGAGACACTCGCGCCGTACAGGCGCTCGTCGTAGGTCACCGCCGGTGCGGTGCTCAGTTCACCCGCGACCAGTTCCCAGGTCTGGCGGGTGCGGCGGGCCGGTGAGCACAAGACGGCGTCCGGCAGGCACCCGGCCGCCTGCAGCCACCGGCCGGCCACCGGGGCGTCGCGCAGCCCCCGTACGCCCAGCGGCCGGTCGCGGTCGGCCACGTCGTCGGGCCAGGCGGACTTGGCGTGCCGCAGCACCATCAGACGTCGGGAGTCTTCCATCCTCATACCGCCCAGCCTGTCAGCCGGGCCGGGAAAGCGCATCGGCTGCACCGGCGCGCCCGCGCAGCACCACCAGGGCCTGCAGTGCGCTCCGGCCACGCTCGCCCGGCAGCATGGCGGCGCTCGCGACGCGCCGATCGGCGCACCAGCGACCCGGCGCCACACACTGCCACCCAGCCGGCCCCGCGGCGGGCATCGCGGCGGCGTGTGGTAGTAGCTGACGGTGATCGTGGTGCGGCCGCCGATCAAGGACCCCGGGTCGACGTCGAAGACCGCGACGCCGTAGGGGAAGGCGGTGTCGGGGTCGCGGACCGCCGACCAGGTGGCCTTCTCCTGTTCAGGCCGTCGACCTACGTGCGGGTCTCCGCCGCCTCGACCCGTCCCAAGCCGGCCTTCGCGGTGCCCAGGCGCAGCCGGGGACGGCTCACCGACGCCGCGGTCGCCCAGGACACCGTCAACTCGCGCGAGGGATCGTTGCCGAAGCTCAGGTGCAACGACGACCCGGCATCGGACGGAACGGGCACCCTGCGAAGGGGGTCTCGATCCGTGGACCGGACCGTCAGGTGTCCGCCCCGCTGGAGAACCTCACCGTCGACGCCCGAGAGCACCGGGCCCGCACCGCCCTCGCGGACGACTGCCCCGACGACGTCGCGGTGAGGCTCACCCACGGAGGCCGGGCGGTCCCCGGCCCCGGGCGAGGCTGGAGGGCTAGTCGGTGACGACGTTGACGGCGGGATAGATCTTCGGTGGCACCTCGGCCATCCCGACTTCCCTGAGCACGGGCATGAGGTGCTCGGCGAACCGCTGGAACGCCTCCTCCGACTCCCAGGCGTCGACGACGAGCCACCCGTCGGCCGTCGGGCCGGCCACGTGGGACAGCAGCCCCGGCGCGGGCCAGTCACCCCGTGACCTCAGAGCACCCTTGCCGCCGCTCAGCCTGTTCGTGACCTGCTCGTACTGCTCCCGGGTCCCACCCGGCGTCTCGTGCACGATGATGATCGCCATCGGGCGACACCTCCTCGATTCGACTTCCCACAGTCCACGTCCCCCAGGGGGAAACCGCCCACCGAGTGAGCCGAATGCCGCACGCACCACGCCGACGGCAGGACCGCCGGGCCGCCCCGTCCCCGGCGGTCGACGGAGCGGGCGCGGTGGAAGCGGGGCGGGGGGACCAGCAGCTTCGGTGCTCCGGCGCCGCAGGTGTTCGGGCAGGCGACGCTCAGGGCCGCCATCCGGTGCAGCAGCCGGCCACGCACCCGGCCGGTGCGGGGCCTCGCCCGGGTCCGCACCGGCCGGCTGCGCCTCAGTCCTTGGTGAAGGTGAAGGTGACCTGGGCGTTGTTGCCCGAGCCGCCGCTGTAGACGCAGGAGTAGCCGCTCGGCACCGTGCAGGTGTAGGAGTTGGCACCGGAGTAGGGGTTGTTCCAGGTCAGGTGAACCTGCCCGCCTTCATTGATGTTGTAGGTGACCTCCCCCTCCGTACCGGTCATGAAGCCGCACGACTCGCTGGCGAACATCACCGCGCCACGGGAGTTGACCCAGCTCTGCGGAGTCCGGTTGTCCATCCAGCATCCGTGCAGGAGGCGGTTGCCGGCCAGGGCCAACGGCTTGGTGGTCTTGTTGAACACCGTGACCCAGGTACTGCGAGCCGCCTCATCCGCGGCGGCCGTCACCGGCACCGCGGCGGGACGGGCCTGGGCGGGAGCGGCAGTCAGCACGAGGGCGGCGCATGCGATCGCGCCGGCGGCGAGAGTCCGGATCTTCTGCACGGGGTGTTCCTGACGGGTGGGGAGGAGCCCGAACGCGGGCCTGTCCGCACCACCCTTCGGCCTGTACTGACGGCCAGTCAACTGATCATGGATCGGGAGGTTCGAATGCGGACGACGACTGCCCGAAAGGGCCAGCGGCCGAGGAGCTCAGGCCAGAACCGCCAACGGGACGGGTGGGCGGCGGCCGCGGTGGGGGCGCCGGCCCGGCGGCCGCACCAGCGGTGACGGCGGCCGGGCACGGCCGATCTCCCCCGTTGTCCGGCGGCCGGACGCCGGCGCCCACGCGTGGTGCGCAGGCCATCGCCCGCCAAGGAGAAGGGGCTCCAAGGGCTGTCCCGTTACCGGGAGGCGTGCGGGGCGGTCCGTTGGTGGATGGCCCCTCCGGGGGTGAACCAGCCCGCCTTCTTCCGGACGGCCGGGCTCGGGTCGTGGGCGTGGGACTCCTCCACGGCCGTGAGGGCCCGGGCGTCGCTGTGGACGAACTTGCCGACGAGCTCGACGGCCCTCTGCCGGACCTGCGGGTCGGGGTCGGAAGCCAGGTGCAGCAACGCGGGTTCGAGGACCCGGTCCGCGCCCGGTGTGCACGTGTCACCCTTGCACCGGTCGCAGGCCAGGGCGTGGAACGCGGCGATCCTGACCCGGGCGTCCGGATCGTCGGCCATGGCGATGAGCTGACCCATCGACTCGGTGTCGACCAGGTGGTCCAGGAGTCGGCAGCAGCCCTCGCGGACGGCGGCGCTCTCGTGGGACAGGCCGGCGCGGATGGCACCCAGCGCGTCCTCCTTGCGCAGCAGCAGCTCCCAGTAGGCCGCCACGGCGCGGTGCGGGTCGCCCAAGCACGAGACGAGGGCTTCGTTGTCGGTCCTGACGAATCCGAGCATGGCCCCAGTCTCGCGCCGTGCGGCAACACCCGGCAAAGGAATTTCGCCCCGGTCGAGGAGAGCGAGGCCCGTGCGCCCGAAGGCCGATCGCGGGACGGCCTTCAGCTGTTCAGGTGGCGTCCGATCGTCAGGAACGCCTGGACGAGGGGCACTTGTGGAACGGCCGGGGAGACGACCTGGGAGGCGTAGTGGACGACGACCAGGTCCAGTGCGGGCGAGATGAAGAGCCGCTGGCCGTGGCTGCCGCTCGCCACGATGGGGGCCGTATGGGTCGTTGCGATCAGGACCGGCGCAGCGTCCGACGACGGCGCGGGCTTCAACGCCGGTGAGCGGGCCTCGGCCCCGGCCCGTGGTGCCGCCTCCGTCATGGGCGTGGACCCTCCCGTCCGCTCGGACGCGAGGGTCCACGCCCCCGGGTCAGCGGGTGACGCTCCAGACCAGGCTGCGGGTCAGCGCCGGGGTCAGGGCCGGGTCGATGACGGCCGAGGTGGGGTCGTTCGCAACGGCCTTGAGCTCGTGGGCAGCGAGCTTGGGGCCGGTGGGGCCGAGGTCGGAGACGGCGACCGTCTTGCGGTCGCGCAGGGCCGTCACCTCCTTGCCGTCGAGGTACCAGCGCAGCTTGGTGCCGGAGACCGGGAGGTCGACGGTGACGCTGTCGGCCGCGTTCAGCCGGGTGGTGACGGGCGTGGCGCTGGAGAGGGTGGAGGCGTGCCGGTAGAAGCCGGCGATCATCGCCTCGCGGCCGGGGAGGTTGAACTCGCGCCCGAGGGACCGCATCACGGAGTTGTCGGTCGGCCGGTTGAGGCCGGACGGGTAGTTGCCGGCGCCCTGGTAGGCACCGACGGTACCGCCGTCGGGCGAGGTCTTCCCGAGCCAGCGGTACCACTTGACCTTGTCCTGGCGCATCCGGTCGGCGCTCAGGGTGGTGATGTTGGGCTGCGGGGGCTCCGCACCCCGGTAGGGCTCCTGGCCCTCGGCGACGTACTCGTCCGCGAGCTTGCCCAGCGAGTGGCCGGTCTCGTGCACCGCTATCTGGCCGGACGCGCCGTTGCCGCCCGCCACGGTGGCGATGCCCTCGTACCCGAGCGGCGACTGGGTGCTGCCGTAGCCGGCGCCGCCGTACTTGGCGGTGTTGGCGACGACGATCACGAGGTCGGCCTGCGGAGCCTTGGCGGCGTAGGCGTCGACGGCCTTGATGTCCGCGCACAGCAGCCGCTCGATGGAGTTGCACCAGAAGTGCGAACCGAGGGCGGTCTTGCGGACGGTGCTCTGCTTCGGGTCCCCGGAGACGCCCGACTGTGCGGAGACGGCGTCCACGGCCCACACGTTGAACAGCTTCCGGTAGGTGGCGTAAGGCTGGACGGCGCTGATCTCCTTCCACTTCGCCGCGGCGTCCTTGCGGAACTTCGCCTGCTCCGAAGCCGTGTAGCCGTCGCCGATCATGACCACGTCCAGCCTGCTGTCCGTGCTCCCGTTGTTGACGATCTTCGTGACGGCACCGTCCCCGGCGGCGGCCGCGCCCATGGACGGCTCGGCGACGAAGGGGGACGCCGCAGGGACCTTGGCCCGGCTGATGGCGCCGTCCTCGGCGAAGACCTCGACGTCCTGGTCACCCGAGGAGGCGGTGACGGCGTCCTGGTCACCCGGGGAGGCAGTGACGGCGTCCGGGTCGGACGGAGCCGCGACCGCCGGGCCGACGCCGACGGCGAGGGCCGCCAGCGTCGTGACGCCGGCCAGGAGGAGCGAGGTGAACCTGCTGTTGCGCAAAGGAGTTCTCCGAAATCGATGGGCAGCGAAGAGCGGTGACGAGCGGTTCCGTGCGTGACGAGCGGCCCGCAACGACCCTCCCCGCGCCGTCGTTCCCCACCTCCGACACGGGCGCACAGGGCCCGAGCCGACCGGGCGACACCGCCCGGTCACCACCTCACCGGTTGGTACGGCCCACTCCCCACGAACGGTTCACGCCGGCTGTCACCGCCTCCCCCACGCCGAAGCTCCTCTGCCTCCAGGCGATCGACGCGGGCGGCAAGGGCGGCAAGGCCGGCAAGGCCGGCAAGGACGGCACGATCCGTCACGTCATGAGCGGGGTCAACCCGCAGGGCGTTCACGTCAGCAGCTTCAAGGTGCCCTCCGCCGAGGAGCTCGACCACGACTACCTGTGGCGCTACGCCTGACGCCTGCCGGCCCGCGGGGACATCGCGATCTTCAACCGGTCGCACTACGAGGAAGTCCTCGTCGTGCGGGTGCATCCCGAGAACCTCGACCACCGACGACTGCCCGAGGAGGCGAAGGGCCGGGACGTCCGGGCGCGCCGCTACCGGAGACCAACGGATGGGAGCACTACCTCCGCATGCTCGGCACCGCCGAGATCAGCCTCGCCCGGGTCGGCCGTGCCCTGCCGGCCCTCGTCGGCCTCCTGCGGGGCCCGGGGTGTGCGGCAGGAGTGCGGCGGCGGTGAGGCCGATGAGTCCGACGGCAGCCAGGGTGATCATGGCGGCGGCGTAGGCGTGGCTGGTGAGGCCCGCGACGAGGATGGTGCCGGCGACCGCGGTGCCGAGGGAGGAGCCGAGGTTCGAGACGCTCCGGGACAGGCCGGAGATCTCGCCCTGCCGGTCTTCGGTGAAGCTCGACTGGACGATGTTGACCGAGGGGGTGAGCATCACGCCGAGGCCGAGGCCGATCAGGAGCAACCCGGGGGCGAAGGCCCAGGGGCTGGGTGAGCCGCCGACCACGACGATCAGGACGACGATGCCGGCGATCGTGCCGAGGAAGCCCGTCAGGATGAGGGTGCGCTGCGCGTGCCGTTCGGCGAGGCGTTCGGCGGCGAGGGAGGACGCGAGGATGCCGAGGGTCGCCGCGGTGAAGATCACGCCGGTCTGGATCGCGTCGTAGCCGCGGACGACCTGAAGGTAGGAGGCCACGGTGAAGGACACGCCCATCAGGAGCAGCCACTGGGTGTTCTGGGTGACCAGCCCGAGGTTGGAGACGCGGCTGCGGAACAGGCTGGTGGACAGCAGCGGTTCCTTGCCGGCCCGTTCCCGGGCGCGGACCCACAGGAAGAAGCCGGTCAGGAAGAGCGCGCCGAGGGCGAGCAGGGCGAGCATCAGCCAGACGTTGTTGTCGGCGGCCAGGATCCCGGTGACGACGAGGACGAGCCCGACGGCGGACAGGATGGTGCCGACGGAGTCGAAGGGACGGGTCGGGTCCGGCGGGAGGGGGTCCTGGATCCGGCGGCTGAGGATGATGATCACGACGATGACCAAGGCCTGGAACACGAACGCGGCCCGCCAGCTGATTGCCGAGGTGATGAGCCCGCCGATCAGCGGGCCGGCCGCCGCGCCGATGCCGCCGAGCGCCATGATCGTCCCGAAGGCGCGGGCACGTGAGGTCGTCTCGGTGAAGAGCAGCGTGGTGAGGATGTAGACGGGCGGGATGAGCAGGGCCGTTCCGACGCCTTCGAGGATCGAGTTGCCGAGGATGAGGACGCCCAGGCCCGGCGCGGCGGCGCTGATCAGCGCGCCTACGCCGTAGACGACGAGGCCGGTGAGCAGACACCGCTTGCGGCCGTAGCGGTCGGTCAGTTTGCCGCCGGGGATCATCAGGGCGGCCATCACCAGCAGGAAGACGGTGATGGCGACCTGCACGCCTTGCACGGTGGTGTCGAGGTCGTCGCTGATGTCGTTGATCATCACGTTCATGTTCGAGCCGGCGAAGCTGCAGATGAACTGGGCGAGGGCGAGCGGGGCGACGACCCGTCGCAGGGCGGCGGGCGTGCGTGCCGGGGCGGAGTCAGCCATCGGCGCCGCCGCGTTCCACCGTGTCGAGGTGCTCGTCGAGGGCGATGGCCGCGGCGCCCGGCACGGGGGTACGGGGACCGCCGGTGACGACGTGCCCGGCGATCGCCGGGTAGGCCCACATGGATGGCTCCCTCGTTCGATCATGGTCGCCCGCGGCGTTCATGCGCCGGGACACGTTGCGCCGGAGCTTGCCGCTTCGACCCGCCCTCGGTCGCCGCCGTCGCACGTTCAACTCCCCCGGGCCCCGCGCGGCCGCGGCGGGCCGACCCGGGCCACCGCCGCGACCGACGGGGCGAACGGACGAACGGAGGAACGGAGGAACGGAGGAACGGACGAGCGCACCGTCGGCACCTGGCCGAGGCCCGTTCCCGGTGGTCGTACACTCCCACCACGTTCGCACCGGGGCAGGGCGGTCGCCGCGGGGACGACGTCGGCCCGCCGCGGGGACGACGTCGGCCCGGGCCGCCACCCGGGCTCGACGCTGCGGACCGACCGACGCCGCTGCCGCCGTCACCTGCAGCCCGCCCGGTCGCGGGGGAAGGCGGCAGTGGAGTCAGGAGAGGATCTTGGCCTTGGCCTGGGCGAACTCCTCGTCCGTGATCTGGCCTGCGGTGCGCAGTTCGGTGAGCTTTGCCAGTTGATCGGCCGTGGATTGCTGTCCCGGCGCGCCGGCGGTCTCGCGAACGTACGCGCGGAACCGTTCGTCGCTCTTCTGCGCCTTGTTCAGTTCGCGCTCGCCCATGCCGCGTCCGCGGGCGATGAGGTAGACGAAGACGCCGAGGAACGGGAGGAAGACGAGGAACACGGCCCAGCCGCCCTTGGCCCAGCCGCTCAGCGAGTCGTCGTGGAAGAGGTCGATGAGGATCCGGAACAGCAGCATGAACCAGAGGATCCACAGCATGAACCAGAAAATGGTCCAGAAGACGTTCAACAGCGGGTAGTCGGCCGCGAGGTTCATGGCTTTGATCTCCTGTCCCGGAACGGCCTGGGCCGCCCCGAGTCGTGGGGCTGAGGTCGAGTGCGGCGTGGGAGCCGGGGTGGGGGCTGGACCTCGCCGGGGTGCCAGGTCGTGTCGGGGATCGGCTGCTCCGCGCTGCGCGGGGGCAGGAGGGCGGACCAGCCGTTTCCGGGCAGCGTCTGCGTCCGGGTTCCGGCGGCGGCGTCGGTCCGGGTGGGACCGACGTGCAACGGGTCGATCGGGGCGACGACCGCAAAGGACGTCGTCACCGAGGGCGGCACGGGTGTGCGCTCACTCATGTCCTCATGCTGCGCGCGGCCCCCGGTTCACGCATCCGCTCGGCTCGGTGGAGGGCCGGCCACGGGCGGCGGCGCACCGAGGTCCCGGCACGCCGGGGCCCCGGTACGGCAGGAGCCTGTCGTACCGGGACCGAATGAGCGGTTGGGAGCCGCCCCCGGAGACGGCGGTGGCCTGTGGACGTGGATCGCCGGGGGCCGGTCCGAACGCCGCCGTCCGACGGGGCCGGACGGCCGGGGTCAGCCCTCGGCCTCCATCGCGGCCTCGATCTCCGCGTCGGCGACGGCGATCGCGACGCCGAGCGCCGCGGCGATGTTGCCGGCCGCCGTCATGACACGGGCGGTGCCGACGATGGGGGCGATCGCCACCAGGACGTCCTGGAGCTTCTCGGCGGTCAGGCCGGACCGCAGGGCGGGATCGATGTGGGCGAGGTACGAGATGGGGGGCGCGTCACAGGCGACGAGTGCGGCTATCCGGGTGAGGATGAGCGTGTCCGGGGCCAGGCCGCACCGCTCGATCGAGTCGATGGTCATGGCGGCGAGGGTGTCCAGGACGGGCGTTTCCGATGTGGTGGACATGGTGAGGGGCCTCCTGGTGCTTCGGCACCGACGCCGGGGCGCTGCCGGGAACGGACAGACGGGCGTCGGCCGGGCTGCCCCTCCACGGTAGGAGCCTTCTGGGACGCGCGCGCGGGAGAGCCGTGGCGGGGCCGGGGACGGGGCCGCGGCCGAGGGATACGGGCCGGGCGAGTCAGGCCGGTGGAGGGTGATCGGTCGAGGTGCAGCCGGCCGGGACCGCGGGGACGGGGGCGCCCCGGGGTCCCGGCCGTGGGGGGTACCGGCCGTATGGAGGCGCAGCCGGTCTGCTCAGCAGCCCGTCGAGGGGGTGGTGGGGCTGCTGTGACCGGAATGCTAGACCGGCTCGATGCCCGTGAACAGGGCCTTGACCTGCAATTTTCCGGCCGCGGACATGCCAGGCGACCAGAGTCCCCTACCCCTGCCGGGCAGCCGTGTGGAAGCCGGTCAGATCTGCCGGGCCGGGTCGGAGAAGGTCGGGCCGCCGGCGGCGAGCAGGTGCCGGACCGGGGCTGGGGCCGGGGCCGGGTCGGTCGCGGTTTCGCCGGGCGGCTGGCGGAAGTCGGCGCCCTGCGCGACCGGCAGCGGCGGGCGAACGCCGGACTGGGCGGGCACGGGCGCGTCGGCGGCGGGCTCGGAGAATGCGGGCAGCCCGAGGCTGCGACGGTCTGGGGTCATGATCCCAGTCTCGCAGCCCGAACAGGCTGGGCGGAAACGATCGCCCGGCCGGTCCACGGCACGCCCCTCTCGGGGCAGGGTCACCCCGGTGGTCAGCGGGGGCGGCGGCCCGTGAGCGCCTGCCAGCGGTCCTTCGCGCCCTCGAGGTCCTGCTTCGCCGCCGGGATGCTGGTGTCGGCGTCCCAGCGGGCGGTGGTCTCGTCGAGGTGCAGTTGCGCGCGCGTCTGTTTCTCGGTGTCCTCCTGGACGCGCCGGAGCTCGGCCTCGGCCTCGCGGATGCGGGAGTCCCGGTCGCGCTGGGCCGCCTTGGCGTCGGCGATGGCGTTGTGGACGTCGACGACGAACCTCCGGACGCGGTCCTCGTCGGCTTCCGCAGCGGGGTAGGTCAGCAGGTGCTGGCGTCCCTGCGGGTCGACCACGTAGACGTGGTGGGCCGTCGGGGCGTGGTCGGATCGGACGGCTATCTCGTGCAGGGGCAGGTCGGCTCGATCGTTGCCGGTCCGCATGCCGAGAACGTGCTCGTGGAGGCTGAGGGGGCCGAGTTCGTCGCGCGGCTCCCCACGGCCGGGTTCGCGGAGGGCGGCGATGCGCTGCTCGATCGCGCGTATGCGGCGGCGGTGGGCGTCGGCGGCAGCCCTGACGGCGCCCCGCGCGCGGCCCAGGTCCTTCTGCCGGCGCTGCTTCGCTGCGCGCAGGGCTCCCCGCGCGGCGGCGAGGTCGCGGCGAGCCGCGTCGTGCTCCGGGGCGAAGGCGTGCCTCCAGGCGCCGGGGTAGCGGCAGAGTCGCCAGCCGGCCGCTCCGGCGGCAGCCAGGACGATCAGCACGATCCAACCCGCGGCGCTCACATCGCCCTCCCCCTGTGGCAGTCGGTGCCCCCGCCGGGGCAACCTCTCGGACGGGCACCCGCCCCGACGACTATCAGCAGGCCACCGGGGGCCCGTCAAGCCTTTTGGATCACCCCGTGACGGCGCACAGGAGCAGTGAGGGCGCAGCAGGCCGGCCGGGGCGGGCACCCGGCCGTGCTGCCGGGCTGTTCAGGTCCTGCAGGACGTGGACAACCGTGTCGAGCGGGAGGCGGACCTCCCGGGAGCACATGCCCATCGGTCCCATCAGCTCCGCCCGCCGACGGGGTGGGCGGCTTCATCCGGTTCGACGGAGCGGGCGGCGGCGAAGAGCCGTGCGCAGCGCTGCGTCATGGCCGCGGGTGACTGGTCGGGGTGGTTGATCCACCAGCGGACCAGGGCGGTGCACAGGCCGCGCCAGGCGTACTTGAGGGCGTCGGCGTCGAGCGGGTCGCCGGATCCGGCCGCGTGCAGGAGGTCGGCGGTGCCGGTCGCGGCGAGGTCGTCGATGGCGTCGCGGTAGTGCGCCGCCCGGTGGGCGGCGTCGCTGCCGGGCGGCAGGGTGGCGTCGTAGAGGACGAACCATGCCTCGCGTTGTCCGTCCAGGGCGCCGAACAGGGCGTTCAGCACGCGCAGGGAGGTGGGCGGTGCGCCTGCGGGGTGTTCGGCCATCGCGGTGCGGACGGCGTCCAGCAGCCGGTCGCCGACCGGGTCCAGGCAGGCGAGGTAGAGGTTCTGCTTGCTGCCGAAGTACTGGTGCAGCAGCGGTTTGGTGACGCCCACGCGGGCGGCGACGGCGGCGATGGTGGTGGCCTCGTAGCCGCGGCGGCCGAACTCCTCGGTGGCCGCGGCCAGGACCTGTCGTTCTCGCTCGGCCCTCGGCACGCCCTTGGTGCCGGCCTTGGAAGGAGGCGTTGTCATGGGCCTGATATTACCCTAGGGTAATTTTCCGTTGGGTAAGTTACCTGGACCCCGCTGGGAGCACACTCATGCCTGTCGCCCCGCCCGTCCCCGGCACCTCCCGTCCCCGGTCCTGGTGGGGCTGGGGCTACGCCGACGCCCACCCCGGCGACGCGGAGTGCGCCGCGCTGGGAGCGCTGTTGCCGGGCACCCTGGCCCGCCCCCTGCCGGTCCCCCGGGTCTCCGACCTGACCGTCGCCCGGCCCCGCGCGACACCCCCACCGGCCTTGGCGCACCTGGTCACCGCCGACCCCGAGGCGCGCGCCGCGCACGCGATGGGCAAGGCCTACCGCGACGTCATCCGGGCGCTGCGCGGCCGGCCCGGCCGGATCCCCGACCTGGTCGCCCGCCCGGCCGACGACCGGCAGGTGGCCGACCTGCTGGACTGGGCCGGCGAGCAGGACGTCGCCGTCATCCCCTTCGGCGGCGGCTCCTCGGTCGTCGGCGGCGTCGAGTACCGCGGCGACGCCCACCGCGCCGTGCTGTCGCTCGACCTCACCTCCATGGACCGGGTCCTGGAGGTCGACACCGCCGGCCGTTCGGCCCGCATCCAGGCCGGCGCGCTCGGCCCCGTACTGGAGGCGCAGCTGCGGCCCCACGGCCTCACCCTGCGCCACTTCCCGCAGAGCTTCGAGTTCTCCACCCTCGGCGGCTGGCTGGCCACCCGGGCCGGCGGCCACTACGCCACCGGCCGCACCCGCATCGACGACTTCGTCCAGTCCCTGCGCGTGGTCACGCCCGCCGGAAGCGGCGCGTCCTGGCGGCTGCCCGCATCCGGCGCCGGGCCGTCGCCCGACCGCCTGTTCCTCGGATCGGAAGGCGCGCTCGGCGTCATCACCGAGGCCTGGATGCGCCTGCAGGAGCGCCCCCGGTACAGGGCCTCGACCTCGGTGGCCTTCGCCGACCTCCACCGTGCGCTGGACGCGGTGCGCGCCATCGCGCAGTCCGACCTCGCCCCGGCCAACTGCCGCCTGCTCGACCCCGGCGAGGCGCTGCTGGCCGGCGCCTCGCACGACGGCTCCGCCGTCCTGGTGCTGGGCTTCGAGTCCGCCACCGCCCGCGTCGACGACCGGCTCGCGAGCGCCCTGGAAGTGGCCCGCGCCCACGGCGGCCGTGGCGGGGCGGCCGCGGCGGAGGGCGACGCCCCGGCCGATGCGGCCGTGGGTGCCTGGCGCTCGGCCTTCCTGCGCATGCCCTACCTGCGCGACGGCCTGGCCCGCATGGGCGCGGTCGTCGAGACCTTCGAGACCGCCGCCACCTGGGACAGGATCCCCGCCCTGATCGACGCCGTCCGCGCCGAGGTCGGCGCCGCCGCCCTCAAGGCCACCGGACACCCGGCCACCGTCAACTGCCGCCTCACCCACGTCTATCCCGACGGCGCCGCCCCCTACTTCACCGTGGCCGTCGCCGGCCGGCCGGGCGAGGAGGTCGAGGTCTGGGACGACCTCAAGGCCGTCGCGACCGACGTCCTGCACCGCCACCGCGCGACCATCACCCACCACCACGCCGTCGGCCGCGACCACCGCCCCGGCTACGACCGCCAGCGCCCGGAGCCCTTCGCGCTGGCCCTGCGCGCCGCCAAGGACGCCCTGGACCCCCACCGCATCCTCAACCCGGGCGTCCTGCTCGACTGACGGGACGGCGGCCGATGCGGCCGTGCACGGGCTGACCGGGTGGGTGGGACGTCAGCGGATGACGCAGCGGAAACCCAGGTGGCAGGTCGCGGTGTCCTCGCTCTGCCCCTGCCGGGCCGCGGGCCGGTACCGCAGGCAGTAGTCCGGCGCACACAAGTGCGACCCGCCCTTGATCACCCGTCGTGGAAACCGCTCCGGCAGCGACCCGCCGGGGCCGGCCGCGGGCGGGGCGTCGACGCGGGGGTTGCGCGGCGCGCAGCAGGCGCTGGGAGCGGGGTCTCGATGGCGGGTGGTGTAGTGGTCCGTGGTCCATTCCCAGACGTTGCCGGCCATGTCGTGCAGGCCGTAGCCGTTGGGCGGGTAGGAGCCGACCGGGGTGGTGCCGGGGGCGGGGTTGGTCTTCCCGGCGGGCAGGTACTCCCACGGGAAGCGGCCGTGCCAGGTGTTCGCCATCCGACGGCCCCTGGGTGCGACGTCGTCGCCCCAGGGGAAGACGGCCGAGTCGAGGCCGCCCCGGGCGGCGAACTCCCACTCCGCCTCCGTCGGCAGGTCCTTGCCGGCCCAGTCCGCGTAGGCGCGGGCGTCCTCGTGGGCGACCTGGGTGACCGGGTGCCGCTCGCGCCCGTTCAGGGTGCTGCCGGCACCGTGCGGGTGGCGCCAGGACGCGCCCGGGACATAGCTCCACCACCGCCGCCAGTCATCCAGGTCGACGGGCCCGGAGGCCATCCGGAAGACCAGCGACCCGGGGACGAGCCCGGCCGGATCGGCACCGGGGTAGTCGGCTGCATCGAGGGGACGCTCCGCCACGGTGACGTAGCCGGTCGCCTTCACGAAGCGCCGGAACGCGGCCACCGTGACCGGGTGCTCGTCCATCCAGAACCCGTCGACCGAAACCGGGTGCACCGGCCGTTCCTCCGGGTAGAAATCCTCGGATCCCATCTGAAAGCCACCGCCCGGGATCCACGCCATACCGCGGGCCGGCTCCACGAGCGAGCCCTGTGCAGTCGTCGTCATGACATCGACGGTGCACCAACCCCGACCGGGCCGCCCCGACGACACACCCGGGGAAACACACCTGTCCGAGGGCGTCCGCCCGCCGCCCCGGCTCAGGCGACCGTCAGGACGATCTTGCCGGTGGTACGGCCCTGCTCGCCGATCCCGTGCGCCTTCGCGGCCTCGGCCAGCGGCAGGACCGTCTCGACCACGGGCTTCAGCGCGCCCCGCTCCACCAGGGCGGCGATCTCCCGCAGGCCCAGGTGGTCCGGCTCGACCAGGACCCACACGGCCCGCACCCCGTCCTGGGCGGCGGGAACGTCGTCGGGCCCCGGCAGGGTGATCAGCCGGCCGCCGGCCCGGAGCACCTTCAGGGAGCGCTCGGCCGTCTCGCCGCCGAGCCCGTCCAGCACCACGTCGATGTCGGACACAACGTCCTCGAACCGCACGGCGCGGTAGTCGACCACCTCGTCCGCGCCCAGCTCCCGCACCAGCCCGTGCTTGCCGGCGCTGGCCGTGCCGATGACGTACGCGCCGCGGGCCTTGGCGATCTGCACCGCGAGGTGGCCGACCCCGCCGGCCGCCGCGTGCACCAGCACCCGCTCCCCGGGCCGCACGTCGGCCGTGTCCACCAGGGCCTGCCAGGCGGTCAGCGCGGCCAGCGGCAGCGCCGCCGCCTCCACGTGCGTCAGGCCCGCGGGCTTGGGGGCGAGGTGCCGGGCCGGCGCCACCACGTACTCGGCGTATCCGCCCGCCTGGCGCGGGAACAGCGGCATCCCGAAGACCTCGTCGCCGGGGCGGAACATCCCCACGCCGGGCCCGACGGCCTCGACCGTGCCGGAGACGTCCCAGCCGACCGCCGGCACGGCGCCCCACTCGATGAGGCCGCCGCCGGCCCGGGTCTTCCAGTCCACCGGGTTCACTCCGGCCGCGTGCACGCGCACCAGGACCTGGTTCAGCCCCGGCTCGGGGCGCTCGATCTCGCGCTCGACCAGGTTCTCCGGCCCGCCCCACTGCTCCACGACCACCGCTCGCATGCTGTTCCGCCTCCGTCGTTCGTTTCGATCCGTACGCCGCGGGGTTCCCGGGGCGACGCAGTCCACGATCCGGCATCCCGGCCCGCCATGGTGTTGGCCGTTTGGCCACTATGTGACAGGATTTGGCCATGGGTGGAATCCAGGTGGCAGTGACGGAGAGCGAGCGGGACGGGGCGGCCGGGGCGCCGCCACGGCGGCACCGGATCGCCGTGCTCGCCCTGCCCGGGGTCCCGCCCTTCGAGCTGGGGATCCCCTCCCGGGTCTTCGGCAGTGCGCAGGACACCGAGGGCCGCCCGCTCTACGACGTAGTCGTCTGCACCGCCGACGGCGCGCCCGTCCTCAGCGACGCAGGCTTCACGGTGCAGCCGGCCGCCGGCCCCGAGGCCATGGCCGCCGCGGACACCGTGATCCTGCCGCCCACGCACGCCATGCCCGAGCTGGGCCGCGGCGGCCCGCTGCCCCCCGAGGTCGGCGCGGCCATCGCCGGCATCCGGCCCGGCACCCGGCTGGTGTCCATCTGCTCCGGCTCCTACGTGCTCGCCGCCGCCGGGCTGCTCGACGACCGGCCGGCCACCACCCACTGGAACCTGGCCCCGGAGTTCCGCGCGGCCTACCCCAAGGTCAGGGTCGACGAGGAGGTCCTCTTCGTGGACGACGGCGACGTGCTCACCTCCGCCGGCGTGGCCGCCGGCGTCGACCTGTGCCTGCACATGATCCGCCGCGACCACGGCGCGGCAGTCGCCAACCGGGCCGCCCGCATGTGCGTCGTGCCGCCGTGGCGCGACGGCGGACAGGCCCAGTACATCGACCGCCCGGTCCCCGAACCCACCGTCGCCAGCACCACCGCCACCCGCGCCTGGGCCCTGGAGCACCTCGGCGAGCCGCTGCCCCTCACCCGGCTCGCCGAACACGCCCGGATGAGCCTGCGCTCCTTCACCCGGCGCTTCCGCGACGAGGCCGGCATGACCCCGGTGCAGTGGCTCACCGCGCAGCGCCTGGAGCTGGCCAAGCAGTTGCTGGAGACCACCGACCTGTCGATCGACCTGGTCGCCCACCGGGCCGGCCTCGGCTCCGCGAACTCCCTGCGTACACACATGAGGACGGCGTTCGGGGTCTCGCCCGCCGCCTACCGCCGCACCTTCAGCCCCCACGACCCGGTCCCCGCGCCCGCCTGACGCCGCGCCACGCGCCGGCGGGGCCCGGAGGTCACGTGGGGCCTGCACGTACGCGCCCCGGGGATCAGCGCTTCTTGAACTCCTCGATCGCCTCCCGGACCGCCTCCCCCATCGCGTCGCTTCCGACGTGCCCCGAGTCCTCGAAGATGTGGAGCCGCGCGTCCGGCCACGCCTTCGCCAGCTCCCACGCCGTCTGGACCGGGCTGCCCATGTCGTGCCGGCCGTGGACCAGCACGGCCGGAATCCCGGCCAGTTTGTGGGCGTTGCGCAGCAGTTGGTCCTCCTGCAGCCACGCGCCGTTGCTGAAGAAGTGGGCGCAGATCCGTACGAACGCGATCCGCGCGTCGACCTCCTGGTCGCTGTACATGCCGGGAATGCCGTTGGGCTCGTTCGAGATGACCGCGTCCTCCCAGGCGAGCCAGTCGTTGGCGGCCTTCTCCCGGACGGCCCGGTCGGGGTTCTCCATCAGCCGCGCGTAGGCCGCGAGCAGGTCGCCGTCCCGCTCGGACTCGGGGACGCCGTCGCGGAACCGGTCCCACGCCTCGGGCTGGAACCGCCCGGCGCCCCGGTAGAGCCAGTAGGTCTCGGCAGCGTTCGTCACCGTCACCGCCTGAATGACGATCTCGCTGACGCGCTCGGGGTGCTGCTGCGCATAGGCCAGGATGAGCGTCGAACCCCAGGAGGCGCCGTTCAGCAACCACCGCTCGACGCCGAGGTGTTCGCGCAGCCGCTCCATGTCGTCGATCAGGTGCTGCGTGGTGTTCAGGCTCATGTCCGCCGCCGGGTCACTGGCGTGCGGCGTGCTGCGACCACAGTTGCGCTGGTCGTAGCGGATGACGCGGTAGCACTCCGGGTCCCAGGCCCTCGTCGGCCGCTGTGGCGCGCCCGCCCCGGGGCCGCCGTGGACGTACAGGACGGGCTTGCCCGCGGGGTTGCCGAGCTGTTCGTAGTAGATGCGGTTGCCGTCCCCGGTGTCGAGAATTCCATGGCCGTAGGGGCTGGTGGGCGGGTAGAAGTCAACCATGACCGTCGATCCTAGACCGTGGTCGTGGTTGAGTCCCGTCATTTGTTTCCCAACGTGCCGCAGTGGCCTCGGTGTTGATCTCACGGGCGAGCAGGCGGAGCCCCGAGGGATCGAAGTGGGTGACCGCAGGTCCGGCCTCAGGGGTCGTGACCGGCAGGCGCGTGCACGATCAACTCCGCGAACACCCAGGCAACGCCGGCGCCCACCCGAATCCGCACCTGCTCCGGGCCGCCATCGGGCGGCGGCCTTCCGGCCGGTCAGAGCTCAGGCGCTGTCGCCCTCCCAGTCCCAGTACCGGTCGCTGCCCGGCCGGGGCCCGTAGTGCGCGCGCCCGCCCGCGCCGTGGGCGCCGATCTCGGTGACCAGCGCCGCACCGTCCTCGAGCTCGTGCCGGCTCCAGCCGGTGACGTCGAGCAACAGCCCGTCGAGCGGGCCTGCCACCAGCTCCCGGTACACACGCCCTCGCCGCGGCCCCGGATCCGGATCGTCATGGTCCGCCCCGTACACCCGGCCCCGCATCAGCGCATCGTCGTCCATACCGCCCAGCATCCCGGCCACCACCGACAACGGGCCCCCGCGGCCGACCGCGCGCAACCGCCCCGGCGCCCGTACAGTCCGAGACGATGACCACCAGTGAGCCCACCTTCGAGGCGACCGCCGACGAGCTCTACCTCCTCGCCCCGGCCGACTTCACCGCGGCCCGCAACCAGCGCGCTACCGAGCTCAGGAAGAGCCACCCGCAGCTCGCCAAGCGGGTCCGCGCGCTCCACCGCCCGGCCCAGGCCGCATGGGCCGCGAACCTTCTCGCGCACCGCCACAGCGACCTGGTCGAGCAGCTGCTGGAGCTCGGCCAGGCCCTGCGGGACGCTCAGGAGCACCTCGCCGGGGAGCAGCTGCGCGCCCTCGCCGAGCAGCGCCGCCGTCTGGTGCGGGCGCTGACCGAGCAGGCGGAACGGGACACGGCGGCGGCCGGCCATCCGCTCGGCGCAGCAGCCGTCGCCGACCTGGATCGAACGCTGAGCGCCGCGCTCGCCGATCGGGATGCCGGGCAGGCCCTCGCCGCGGGCCGGCTGACCGCCCCGTTGGAACCGGTGCTCTGGCCGGGCGCTGCGCCGGAGGCCGAAGAGCCGGACGCGCCGGGCGGTTCACACGACGGCGCCCGGAAGGCTCCCGTGTCGCTGCGCGGGCGGGCACCCGGGCACCGCGCGGCGCCCTCGCCCGAGGCGGCCGCCGGGGCGAAGGAACGGCCCGCGGCCCGGGCAGCGGCCCGACGAGAGCGGCTACGCGACCAGGAACGGGCCCGGGAGGCGGCAGCCGCGGCCCGGCGAGCCGCGGACGACGCCGCAGGCCTCCTCGACGACGCAGCGCGCGCGCTCGCCGACGCCGAGGCGGCCCAGCGACGGGCAGCGGTGGAAGCCGAGCACGCCCACGCCGCGCTCACCGAGGCCCAGGCGCGCGACACCCGCGCCCAGGACGATCTCGCGCGCACCGAGGAACGGACTCGGGCCGCCCGGGGTGCGGCTCACGCGGCCGGCGAGCAGGCCGAGTCGGCGCGCGAGTCGGCCCGGCAGGCGGACCGGCGGCTGCGCGAGCTGGAGGCCGACGGCCGCCGCGAAAACGTGGACTGACCACCGTCCGTCACCTCTCGGTGCCTTGGCGCGGCGGTCAGCCGCTGCACGCCGCGCAGAGGTGTTCCGCGCTCAGCGTCGCCACCGGCTGGATCGCCGCGCAGCCCCGGCACGAGTCCAGACAGGGACGGCAGTACGGACGCCCTTGCCAGCGAAGCGCCGGAACGGCGTTCTGCCGGCATCCGGCGCACTGCATCGTCACCGGGACGCGGCGCCCGTGCTCGTGCCGCTCCGTCCGGGCCCGATCCTCCGCCGCGTGCAGGGACCGATGCCCGCTGCGCATCCGCGCCCGCACGGCTGCGGCGGCACGCCGGTACGTCTCCGGTCCCGCCTGACGGCTGTCGGAGACGTTGCCGGCAACATCGACCACCGTCGCGTTGGGCAGGCACTCGGGGCAGCTCCCCGTGTCGTCCAACAGCCAGCCGTCCTCACACACCCCGCGCGGGCACTGCGGCGGCAGGACCAGCTCCAGGGCGATCTCGTCGGCACGGGAGAGAAGCGCCTCACCCGTCAGGTGCGAGTACCGCAGGAACCAGCGTCGTTCGACACGGTCCCGGAGCCGCTGCGGCGAGACACCGCCTTCGAGCTGGCGGCCGATCTCCCCGCGCACGGTGTGCGGGATCCCGCCGCGTTTTCCGAGCGCGGCCATCAGCGGGCCCGGGATCGCCGCACCGACCCATACGGCGGGGTGCTGGCCGTGTTCCATGAAGGGCGAACTCACTGAACGAATCCTTCCGCACCGGTCGGTCCCTGTCATCCCGCCGGTGTGTCCTTCCGACCGTGGAGTCGGGGGACGGGTGCCGTCGCCCCCGGCGGCGTGGCCGGGGCCGACGGGAGGGGCCGGGGCTACCGGCGCTGGCCGGGCAGCCTGCGGTCGCGGTCACGCTTGAGATCGAGGAGTTCGCGGAACAGCCCGCTCCCGGAAGCGAGTTCGGCGAAGGTTCCCTCTTCGGCGATCCGGCCGCCGCGCATGACGACGATGCGGTCCGCGAGGACGGCGTTGTCGAGGTTGTGGGTGACCAGGATCGTGGCGCGCCCGGCCGCCAGGGTCCGCAGGTTGTGGAAGATGCGGTGCTCCGCCCGCGGGTCGAGGTCGGAGGTCGGTTCGTCCAGGACGAGCAGGCCCGGGGCGCGCAGGGAGCGGTAGAAGGCGCGGGCGACGGCCACCCGCTGGAACTGGCCGCCGGACAGCCACTCGCCGCCCCAGAACGCGCGGGCCAGCAGGGTGTTGTACCGGGAGCGCAGCGTGGCCGCGACCTCGTCGGCGCCCGCCAGCGCGGCGGCGCGCTCCACCAGCTCCTTCCCGCCGGTCCGGTCGACGTGGCCGAGGTGGATGTTCTCGCCGAGGGTGAGCGGCCAGCGGGAGAACTGCTGCGGCACGAGTGCGACCCGTTCCCACAGGGCGTGCGGGTCCATCTCCTGGGTCGGCACGTCGTCCCAGGTCACGACACCGCCGCTCGGCAGGGTCAGGCCTGACAGCAGCCGTAGCAGGGTGCTCTTCCCGGAACCGTTCTCACCGATCAGGGCGACGATCTCGCCCTGGCGGATCTCCAGGTCCAGGCCGTCCAGCGTGGGCCGGTCGGCCCCGGGATAGGTGTACGAGACCTTCCGCGCCGCGACCCGGCGCGGGGCGGCGGGCTCGGCCGTCCCACGGCGCATCGCGTGCCCGCCGGCCTCGGCCACGAAGTCGTCGAAGTCCCGCAGGTACAGACCGAGCCGGTAGAGCCGGGTGCCGCCGCCGACGATGCCCTGAAGCCCGGACCCGGCGGTGCGCAGCGCGAAGACGGCCGTCCCGGCGGCGGCCACCGAGACGTGGCCGGTGGCCAGGAGTGCCAGGAGGGCGCCCCAGACCAGGACCGAGGCGAGGCCGGTGGCCAGGGAGCCGAGGAAGGAGATGCGGGCGGCCCGGCGGGCGGCCCGGTCGGTGGCGGCGTCCAGGCGGTCACCGGCCTTGCGGTACTTGGTGGTGAGGAAGCCCGCCATGGTGTCGGACCGGATCTGGTCGGCGTTGTCGTCGTGGCAGAGGCAGTACCGCAGCATCCCCAACAGGCGCCGGTCGTCCATGCTCTCGATGGCCATCAGGTAGCGGATGCGTGCGGAACGGGCCGCCACCACGCCCTGCGGGATCGACGCCAGGACCAGGAACGGCACGAGCGCCGGGTGCAGGGCGGCGAGCACCCCGGCGGCCGCGGCGAGGGTGACGACGGAGGCGATGATCTCCTGGGCCACGCCGAGGAGTTCCTGCGAGGAGTCGGCTCCCCGGTCGGCGGCGTCCCAGCGTTCGGCGTAGCCGACGTGGTCGTACGCCTCCAGCTCGGCGGCCACCGAGACGGCCAGCAGCTCCAGCTCCGCCTCGCGCGCGATCCTCGGCGAGAGCCGCTCGGAGATCGCGACGCTGACGGTGCCCAGCAACGCCCGGCCGGCGGCCGCCACCGCCAGGACCGTCACCGGCCACGCGCCGTCGCCGAGCCGGCCGGCGACCGGACCGCCCGCAGGCGCGATCACCGCGCCGATCGCTCCGGTGGTCGCCCAGAGCGCCACGGCCGCCAACACGCCGGAGATCAGCTGCCCGGCGAGCAGGACGACGGTGGCCCGCCGGTCCACCCGCCACGCCAGCCTGAGAGTGCGGCGCACCAGCTGCGGCAGGCGCCGCATCATCGCCCACGCCGACAGCCTGGCGGTGGCCTGCACGATCCGGTCCGTGCGGTAGGACCAGCGGGCCTCCTCCGCCTCGTCGCCCGGCTGCTCGCCGGCCGGTTCCACGTCCTGCTGCTGCTCAACCACGCATGCTCCTCGAATGACCGGACACGTCCGTGCTGCACGCGGGCAGCCCTGACCGCCGTGCCGGGTGGCCGGGCGAAGGCCCGGCGCGGGGCGTGCGGGGTTGGCGGACCGGCTCCCTGGGGAGCCGTCCGGAAGGGCTGGGGTCGCGGTGCGCCGCTGATCCTGGCAGCGGCTCGCCCGCCCGCCGGGCGTGTCCCGGGGAGGCTCACTCGATGTGAGCAAACCCGTGTCCCCGTCGGCGAGTTGGTGGACACCGCCGCTCACCCTTGCGGCTGCTGGCAGCACGTGGGGGTGCCTCCGGAGGGCGAGGTCGGCGTGCCGCGTACCCGATGGTGACAGGGCGGGCCGCCGGTTTCGACGGCGCCGGCCCGCCCCGCCGTCTGCCGGCGGGGCGGGCCGAGGTGGGCCCTGCGGACGTCGTGTACGTCCGGACGCCGGACCTGCGGGGGACAGACCGGCGAGCGGTTGTTCAGTGACTGTGCCGCAGGATCCACCGGACGCCGCGGTCGGCGCCCACGCAGCGACGCCGGATCCGCGCGTGCCGCGCGTGCGGCACCTCGTCGGACAGGTGCAGGGCCACGTCGGTCAGTTCACGCGCTCGACACTGGAGATCGAGCAGGAAGTCGGGGTCGGGCCGGGGAGCGGCCATCAGACGCTCGTACGCCGTCTCCACCGCGGCCAGCGCCGCACCCAGATCATGTCGTGCCGTCTGCGGACGGTGAGGAAGCGTTGCCATGCCCTCTCCTCCACGGTAGTGATGCGCCGATCCTGCGGTCGGTCGCCTTCGACGGGTCCAGGGGCCGGCCGGTCGCCCGATCGGCCACCAGCGCCTGATGTCACGCACTCCCCGGACTGTCGGTGTCCGGCTCGGCCATCTTCTGCTGCGCCTCGGCGATCGCACCCTTCAGGGCCTGCACGTGGTGCCCCTCGGCCTCGCCGACCGCCTTCTTGACGGCGCGGGTCACGGCCGGTTCGACCTTCCCGGCCGCCGAGCGAGGGAAGGCGACGACCAGTCCCGCGCCACCGAGCGGGATGGTGGCCCCCACCTGCTCCTCCAGTTTGGCGGCCGTCTTGTGGTGGACCAGCTTGCCGGCCCCGGCGCCGATCACCGCGCCGACCGCGGTCGCGGCCAGCAGCGGTGGCGCGAACAGCCCGACCACGAACCCGACGGCGCCCAGGCCCGCTGCGCCCTCGCGAACCATGTGGTCGGTCTCCTCCACCGACAGGTCGCCGTTGAGGTCCTTGCTCACGACCACCGCACCGTGCAGGTAGCCGCCGCTGGCCAGGACCGCCTCGTAGTCCTCCCGGGCGGCCTCCTTGGACATGTAGCCGCCGATCAGCACGTCAATGGTCTCGTCGTCGAACTTCATCGGTCCTCCTCTGCTCCGCGAACGTGCCTCACCCGGCGAGTCCGTGCCCGGCGTGCCCGTGGTGGGCAGCCGTGTGCAGCGTGTCCTCGTCCTCGGCCGACTGGTGCGACTCGATGTCGAAGGTGACCTTCTTGACGGTGCCGGTGAAGGCGAAGGGCTTCTTGTCCTCGTAGCTGAGGTCGACGACTCCGCCGTTGTCACGGCCGATGTCCATGCCCGCGTAGGCGGAGAAGCGGATCGGGACGGTGTGGTCCATACGGCCGGTGGCCACGGTCTTGCCGTCGATCAGCAGGGTGACCTGCCCGCCGGTGGCGGGCTTGGGCGCGTCGGCCACGAACTCCATACGCACGTTCACCTCACCCGCCGGCAACTGCACTTCGGCCTGCTGCCGGTAGACGAACACGCCCATCATCGAGTAGGTGTGGGTGAGCTTGCCGTCCTGGACGAAGAGCGAGAACCCGCCCAGGTGGTCGGCCTCGGCCACGATCACGCCTTCGACTCCCTCCGGCGGGACGACCAGGTCGGCGCTGATCGTGTACGAGTGGTTGTAGATGCGCGGGATCATCCCCGACATGACGTTCTGGACGTCTCCCCGGTACTCGAAGTGGTCCAGATCCGGCCGCGGCGGGAGGATGCCGAAGAACGCGGACAGCGTGGCGAGCAGGGGGAGCACCTTGTACCGCTCCGCCTCCTGCCAGAAGAGCTCCCTCAACTCCCTCACCTTCTCGGGGTGATCCGCGGCGAGGTCGTGCGCCTGGCTGAAGTCGTCGGGCAGGTAGTACAGCTCGGTCGGGTCGTCGTCCGGATTCCAGACGCCGGGCGCGTACGGCCTGAGCGCATGCGGTGTGACCACCCACGGGATGCGCTCGGTCTTCATCGCCAGCCACCAACCGTCCTTGTACATGGCGCGGTTGCCGATGCTCTCGAAGTACTGCTGCGTGTGCCGTTCCGGCGCGGCCGCGTCGGACAGCGACTCCGCGAAGGTCACACCGTGGTGGGGCTGCTGCTCGATCCCGTCGACATGGGTGGGGGCCGGGATCCCGGCGACGTCCAGGATCGTCGGCCCGATGTCGATGACGTGGGTGAACTGCGAGCGCAGCGTGCCGGGGTCGGTGATGCGCGCCGGCCAGTGGACGACCATCGGGTCCCGCGTCCCGCCCAGGTGGGACCCGACCTGCTTGCCCCACTTGAACGGAGTGTTGCCCGCCCACGCCCACGCCGCGGAGTAGTGCGGATCCATGAGCTGGGAGCCCCAGGCCTCGATGCCGCCGTAGCGGTCGGCCAGTTGGAGCTGCATCTCGTCGCTGAGCGGGATGCCGTTCTGCATCGTCATCTCGTTGAACGAGCCCGTGACGGTGCCCTCCATGCTGGCCCCGTTGTCACCCCAGATCCAGATGATCAGCGTGTTGTCGAGCTCGCCGAGTTCGTCGATCGCGTCGATGACCCGGCCGACGTTGTGATCGGCGTTCTCCGAGAATCCCGCGTAGACCTCCATCTGGCGGGCGTAGTAGGCCTTCAGCCGGTCGGAGACGTCGTCCCACGCGGGGAAGGCCTCGTCACGCGCTGTCAGTTCGGCGTCCGCCGGGACCACGCCCAGTTCCTTCTGCCGGGCGAAGACCTCCTCCCGGAGCCGGTCCCAGCCCTGGTCGAACTTGCCCTTGTACTTGTCCGCCCATTCGGAGGCCACGTGGTGCGGGGCATGGCTGCATCCGGTGGCGAAGTAGGCGAAGAACGGCTTGCGGGCGTTCTGCGCCCGGACGCCGTGAAGCCACTCGATGGTCTTGTCGGCCATGTCGTCCGGCAGGTAGTACGGGTTCTCCTTGTCGTAGAAGCGCTCCGGAGTGCCGATGATCTTCTGGTTCTCGGCGAGGCAGGGGTCCCACTGGCCTGAGTCACCGCCCAGGAAGCCGTAGAAGTAGTCGAAGCCCCACCCGTTCGGCCAGCGCGCGAACGGTCCGGCCGGTCCCTGGTCGCCGTCGGGGGTCAGGTGCCACTTGCCGAACGCCGCGGTGCTGTATCCGTTCTCCGCCAATACCCTCGGCCATGGCGTGCAGTCACGCGGAACCATCGCCGTGTAGCCGGGGAAGCCGCTGGAGAACTCGCCGATCGACCCGAAGCCGACCGTGTGACTGTTCCGCCCGGTGAGCAGGGCCGCACGCGTCGGAGAGCACAGCGCAGTGAGGTGGAACCGGTTGTACCGCAACCCCGCCTCGGCCATCTGCGTGAAGCGTGGCGTGTTGATGGGACCGCCGAACGTGCTCGGGTTGCCGAAGCCGGCGTCGTCGATCAGCACCACCAGGACGTTCGGAGCCCCTTCCGGAGGCTCCGGATGCCCGATGAGGTTCCAGTCCGGCACCGATCCGTCGAGCGTTCTGTTGCTCACTCCCTGGAACGGCGGCCTGCGGATCGGAAGCTTCGTACGGTCAAGCTCGCTCATCGTTGCCCTACTTCCCGTTCACAACCATCAGCGTCCGGGTCGCCGGGGTCAGGGAGGACAATCCCGTGAGTCCCTGCAACCGGTGTCGGCGCCGGCTGAACCGTGACCGGCTCCGGACGGCTGAGTTCTGATGCTCTTGTGTCGCTCTCTGCCCTTGTTCCGTCGTTGCCTGCGGCGTTGGGTTCTCGACGAGGCGGGCATCTCGTCTCCCCCGACCGGAGCGTCCCCGATGACTCCGGTACCGAGGTGCGGGAAACCGACGTCGCTGCTTCCGCCCGCGCGGCGCCCTGCCCGGGGTCGGGGAGGGCCTGGCGTCCGGCTCAACAGCGGGCGTATTAGCCCGAGATGTCGTCGCCGGCGATGACGGCGACTTCCTCATTGTCCGCCGCGACCATGCCGTCCGCCCGACGACGCGAGTTCGGAGGGACGAGTCGCCGGTCCCGACGCGGAACGAAACGGCATCTGCCGCATGCAGGCTGGGACTTCGGCCGGGATGCGGGCCCTCGGCCACCGTGCGAGGCTGTCAATGAGTCCGGCCCGGCCGGCACCTCCATGGGTGCGGACGGACGCGACGGCCGAGAGTTCCCGAAGACTCCTGGTGACCGGATGGACGGCGCCCGCCGCCGTTGCGGTGGTCTTCGCCGGCGCTGCGGCGGTCTTTGCGGCATCTCCCCCATCGCCGAGGTCCGCCCACGGACGACGAGACAACGGAGGCGCAGATATGACATCACCCGACAACGACGAACTGGGACCGGTCGACTACCTCGTCGTCGAGTTTCCGCCCGCTACCTCGCACTTCACCGGCGAAATGGCCGCAGAGCTCGACAAGCTGGTCACCTCGGGGACCATCCGGGTCCTGGACCTGGTCATCCTGACGAAGGGGCCGGGCGGCGAGCTGGACGTCCTGGAGGTCAACGACCTCGAAGGCGTCGGCGAACTGCGCGCGGCTGAGGCACAGTTGGCCGGCCTGCTCGCCGAGGAGGACGTCATCAACCTGGCCGCCGCCATGGAGCCCGGCACGACAGCCGGAGTGCTGGTCTGGGAGAACACGTGGGCGGGACCCTTCGCCGCCGCCGCACGCCGCTCGGGAGCCCAGCTCATCGCCAACGGACGCATTCCGATCCAGGCCATCCTGGCCTCGATCGAAGCCGACGAGGAAGGAGAGTGAGATGCCCCTCGGACCCATGCGCAGAGGACGACGCGGGGTGATCGGCGCCCCCGTCGCTCGTACAGCGGCTGTCGTCGGCACGGCAGCGGTCGTCGCCCACGGGGTCGACCGCCGCAGCGACCGGCGCGAGGACCGCCGGGACGACCGTCAGGACCGCCGGGAGGACCGCCGGGACCGGCGCTGATCCGGGCCTCACTGGCCGAGTACCACGGCAGGAGACCGGGCGAATCGGGCTGCCCGCTGCGATCAACGGGGGGAAGGCGTCCACGGGGCACGTCGCCCGACGGGAAGGCCTGTTGCCCAAGCCCGCCGCGGGCGGCGTCCTCCCGTGCCGGCCTCCGTTGGCGGCCGCCGGCCGGCCCGGGCGACATACGCGAGGGCGCCGTTCCAGGGCGACGTCCACCGCCGGATGCGCCGCGAGCCCGCGGAGACCTGCCCGGTGGCGGCCGTGCAGGCCACGGACGAGACGAAGCGGGCGCTGCCGACGCAGTGCGCATCAATGGCGATCGGGCTGACCCGGACCCGTCGCACCGGCCCCCTCGCCGTCCACGGGGCGGGCGAGCGCGTCATTGCTGCCCCTGCGGAACCAGCCGCTGTCCAGCCGGACAGGCCGCGGACCGGCAGGGGGCGCGCCGGACTGCGCGGCCGACGGCGCCGAGAGCGCCGAGAGCATGGGCGGCCCCGACTCGCCGGCCCCGGGTCCGGCGGCCCGGGGTGCATCAGCAGGGGGGTGTTTCGCGTCGTGTGCGCGGCTTCTCCGTCTCCCGGTAACCGCAGGAGTCCAGGTCGCCCCTGCTCCATTCCCCACCTGTCGGACCGCCCGCCACAGTCTGTGACTTTCGGTCAATTCGGTTATTCCTCCGCAGTTCTGACGGACAGTCCGAGAATGAGGATCCCTCGCATCCTGGGCCGCCTCACAGGCAGGGGCCGCGGCCGCCCACGACCCTCGACGGCTGCTACCGCGGGACGGGCCCCAGCGGAAAGGGCGCGGGGCGGTCGCGGAGGTGCTGCCTGACTGCCGCCGTGGCAGCCTGGATACGGAGTCTCCGACCAGGTCGCCCGATCCGGCGACAAGGCTGTTCTCGAAGGAGCCCGAACATGGCCAGCAATGTCAGCGGAACGCCGACGGATACCCAGGTTTCGCCAAGGCCGTTCGCAACCGGTTGGACCGTCTTTGCCGCAGTGCTCATGATCTTCGGCGGCGCGATGGCGATATTCGAGGGGATCGCCGCCATCGCCAAGGACGACCTGATCGTCGTCACCCGCAGCTACACCTACCAGATGAACACCACCGGCTGGGGCTGGATCCACCTCATCCTGGGCATCATCATCGTTCTGGCCGGTGCGGCCCTCTTCACCGGTGCCGTCTGGGCACGTGCCATCGGCGTCGTCGTGGCCGGGTTGGCGATGATCGCGAACTTCCTGTGGCTGCCCTACTACCCGTTCTGGGCCATCGTGCTGATCGCCATCGACGTCTTCGTGATCTGGGCTCTCTGCGCCGGAACGACCAGAACATCGCTGCAGGCTTGACCCGCTGCCGCCGGCCCGCTGTGCGGGACCGGCGGCGCTGCGTCCCCGGCATCCGTGAGGCGCCGACCGGCCGAGCCTCCGAGCGGTGCGAGGCTCGGCATCGGGTCACACCAGCTGCGAGAGGCTCTGGCCCACCAACCAGAAGCCGATCAGGAGCGAGAGCACGACGATGGCCGGATCCTGGTGGTCGACGATCCACCGACGCATCTGCTCCAGTCTGACCTCGGCGGCGCTCGGAGCGAACACGGTGTAGAGCTCCATCGCCAGCTGACTCGAGGCCGCCACGACGCAGAAGGCGAACAGGGCGAACCAGGTAGCGGAGTCGGACAGGTTCGCCTGGACCACGGCGGCCGCACCGGCGGCCACCAGCCCCCAGGGCTGGAGCAGTACCGCGAGTCCTGCCGCCGACCAGGAATTGGCCTGGTCGAGGTGTCTCTGCCACTTGGGGGTCTTCCGCTCGTGCGGTGCCTTGACGCGGCGCCGCTTGTGCTCGCCGTACGCGATCAGGCCGATGCCCACCGCCAACTTGACCACCAAGGCGGCCGTCGACGAAGCCGAGTTCCTGTCCGGAGGCTGACCACCGGTCAACAGCAGCACCGCGGCGATCACCACGACCAGGCATGCCAGCCAGGCGAGGATGAAGGCCAGCCCCTTGCGGACCCCCCGCTCGGCGGAGAGCAGCAGGACGAACGCGATGAGCGGGAGCGGCTCGAGCGTGATTCCCAGACCGATCACAATGAGCTCAAGGACCATCGTCAGCCACCTTTCCCGAGGTCACCGCCTGCCGGGTCACCCGGTCCGTCCGACCCGGGCCGGCCGGTCTCCTGCTGCGGGCCGCCGGGCTGCACACGCCGGTCGAGGCCCCTGCGCACGGCCTCCAACATGACGTGCGCGATGACACCGATCAGGAGCACGTCCGCGAGCATCTGCAGAACCACCGTGCTCCTTGCCGCTTCCGTTTTGGGGGCGATGTCACCGAAGCCCACGGTGGAGAAGACCGTGACCGTGAAGTACACGGCATCCGTACGGGACAAGGACTCGGTGAAGGATCCCGCTTGGCTCCTCTCCAGGAGAAAGTAGCTCGTGGCGAACAGCAGGATGAGCAGCGGGAACACGGTCGCGAGCGCCTCGACGGCCCGCAGCCTCGGGTACGGGGAACGGCTGACCGACCGTGTCTGCCAGGCGAGGAGGGCGGACACCGCCACCAGACCGAGGACGAGCCCCAGCACCGTCGCGGCGCGGTAGGGCTTGTCCATGGGGATCAGGTAGTAGGCCGTCAGCAGGCCGGCGGTGGTCACCAACGGTCGTAGGAGTGCGCGCGCCAGGAGTCTGCGCCGCTTCCACCGGGGGAGGTCCTGAAGGTCCGGCCCCACCATCCCCTTGCCCACCGGCTCAGGACCGCAACGACAACGGATGAATCGCCATGCGGATCACGATGCAGGATGCGTGCGCGGATCCGGCGCTCCGAGACCGCTTGACCGGATGCGGACCACCTGGTCGGCCCAGTCTGCCCCGACCGCCCGGAGTCCCCGTCTGCAGCGGTGGGCGATCCACCCGCCCCGCGCGACCGGAGGCGGGGGCGCCTTCCTGGTCGCGGAGGCTCAGACACCCGGGCGCGGGCCGCCGGCGACCGTGGAAGCCGACGGCGGTCGGGGGGAGTCCCCCGGTTCCGCGTCCAGGAACTCCCGGATGGCGAACCCGACCAGCACCACGACGACGATCCACAGCACCACCGCCGCCGTCGGGTAGCTCCACGTCGCGAGGACGACTGCCGCCACGACGAGGACCGCCGCTCCGATCCAGCGCTTGTACTGGTGCACGAACCGGCCGACCGCCCCGAGGCGCATGCCGTGAGCGGTCGACACCTCGCGCAGGGCGCCGATCGCCGACTTGCAGGCCGTGCGGATCCAAACGGCGACCTTGGACGGGCCGACCAGGAAGGCACCGATGGCCGTCACCAGGGCCGCCACGCCCACGGCGCGGACGCTCGCGCGCAGGAAGCGGATCAGGGCGTCGTAGATCGCGCCGGCGGCGGCCTGGGATGCTCCGGGCGGCAGGTGGTCGAGGTAGAACGACCGGAAGACCGTCAGGACGACTCCCAGCAGGAGCATGGCGATGGCCACCCCGAGCGCTGCGCCGACCAGGCCGCGGCGCCGGTTCACGGCGGTGAACACGCCGGCGGCGGCCACCAGCACGGCGATGATCGGGAGCCAGGTGCCCATGATCTCGAGGATCCGGAAGTAGGTCTTGACCTTGCCCACGTCCTTCGAGGCGAACACCACGAAGCTGGTGTGCACCTCCGGGATCTTCGCCGCCGGTCCGAAGCCCGACGCCACCAGCTGGTCCTTGACCTTGGCGACGAACGGCCCGATGTCGATGGCGACCTGGTTGTTCTCCAGCGAGACCGCTCCCCCGCCCTTGCCTGTCAGCGCCTTGTCGAGCGAGGAGTGCACGGCCCGGTTCGCGTCGACCCACAGGGTCTCGAACTGGTCGCTGGTCACCACCTTGTTCACGGTGGTGCTGACCAGCTGGGTGAGACCGCTGGTGATCGGCCCGGTCAGGCCGCCGATCAGCTTGCCGAGCTCGGGCGGCGCACCCTGCTGGACGGCGGCCTGGGAGAGCTCGTCCACCACGGCCTTCACGTCGATCTGGGCCAGGACCTCCGAGGTGACCCGGTTGGTGAGCGCGGCCTGGACGTCGGGGTTGCTCGCCAGCGGCGCCACCGTGGCGACGTACCGGTCGGTGTCACCGATGATCGAGTTGGTCCAGACCGCGATGACCGCGAGCAGAGCCAGCAGGGAGGAGATGACGATCAGGACGACCGAGCCCGTCGTTCGTAGGCGGTGGTGGCGCGCCCTGGGCGGTGGCGTGGACGCCTCGAGGGCGGTGAGCCGGTGCCGCAGTTCGTCCAGCTCGTTGCGCTCGTCCCTCGAGAGCTCGGCCGGCTGCGGCGGTCTGCCGGTGACCGGCGGCTCGCCCTCGGGCCGGCCGCCCGGCGGCGGCGTGTCCCCCGGTCGCCCCGGATCCGGCTCGGACGTGTCGGAAGGCATCACAGGCTCCCAGGGTCGGCTGTCATGAACGAGCTGGTCTGACGATCGGCCAGCCCTTCTTCAGGGAATGCTCGACGCCTCGGGACCGCCACCGGGGGTGCGCACACGAGTGACTGCCGTGCGGGTGTCCCACGTACGTGGTGGGTCCACGGCCCTGCGCGGGACCAGGTGGAGCCGGGCGAGGCCGGCCGTGCGCGGCACCACGGACGCCGGGTCACCTGCCGGGTCGGACTGAACGTCGGACGCGCCGAGCACGGGCCCGCGCCGACCAGGGACCGCCACCACGAACCACGGCAGACCCGCTGATCCCATCCGAAGGAACAGGAGGCATGGCTTCAGCCACCGCACTGCCCCGAACGCCAGGTGCTCCTACTGCAAGATGTTGATCGCGCGAGCGATCACCAGCCCACCGATTCCGAGAGACGCCACCGCTTCCGTCATCATCAGCAGCTTGGCCCACCGCTTGATCGCGGAGATGTCGGTGGGGCTGAACGCAGTGGCGGTCCAGAAGGCCAGCACCAGATAGTCGGCGAAGACCGGCACCCAGGTGGCCGGCGCGTAGGCCGTGTGCTGCATCTCGGGGAACACCAGGGCCGGATTTGCGTACGGCCGGTGCGCGCGGGCAGCGGCACCACCGCGGTCCAGATCCCAGTACCACAGCCCGAAGGTGATCACGTTCGTGGCCCAGACCACTCCCCCGGTGGCCAGCAATCCGGTGGCGTTGTTGGCGAACAGCTTGTTGTTGGTGAGGATGTCGGCCACCAGGCGGGCGGCGGCGAAGAGGTTCGCCACCGTAATGAAGGCGATGACGACGCCGGTCGTCATCCGTAGCCATGGCTTCTGGCGGTCGATGCGGCCCGGGTCTCCGATGATCAGAGCAGCCAGCAGGACGAGCATGACGACCGGGACCACCCATGACGGGGTCACCCGGTACTTCTCGGGCAACGCCACGTGGAGGAACGCGGCGACCAGGATCGCCAACGCCACCGGCCACCAGTGCTCACCCCGGGCGGCGGCCTGATCCGGCGTCAGCGGGGGCGGAGCGGCCGGGTTCGGGGCTGGTGCCATACCCCAGTGTGGCCTCGCCGGCTCTGCTGCCGGAGCAGTGACGCGCCGCTTCGGCGACCACCGCCGACGAGCCCCCGAGCCGCACGAAAGCGGCCGCCGTCATTGCGCACCGTCGAACCGCGACGGCGGCGCACGACCTGACGGCGGGACCGTGACGACAGCTCTCCCCTTCGGGGGAATGCCGATCCGGCGTGGCACTGGCTGCCAGGAATAGGTATATCTATAGCCATCTGTGGTGATTTGCCGGCCAGCAGCACGCGTGGCTGCGGCCCGACGGGAGTGGCCATGACGGTGACCAAAAAGGGCGTGACCGGCGGAAAGTCCGATGCGGGGGCATCCGCCCGGGGCGCGGCGCCGGAGCCCCCGAGCAGGGCGGACCGGGTGGCGAAGGGGAAGGCAGCCCGCAGGGCGGCACCACTGGAGGCGCACAGCGAGTTCCGGCCGGGCGGATCGCGGGACCCGGTCGGGCTGCTGCTGGGCCAGGCGGCGTCGCGGGTGCCGGAACTGGTGCCGGTACGGCACGGGCGCATGCTGGTGTCGCCCTTCACCTACTACCGGGGGGCCGCACTCCCGATGGCGGCGGATCTGGCTGCCACGCCCACCTCGGGTCTGCAGGTCCAGCTGTGCGGAGACGCGCACCTGTCCAACTTCGGCGCGTTCGCCTCGCCGGAGCGGCGACTGGTCTTCGACGTCAACGACTTCGACGAGACCCTGCCCGGGCCATTCGAGTGGGACGTCAAGCGGCTGGCCGCGAGCCTGGCGGTGGCGGGGCGCGACAACGACTTCTCCCGCAAGGCTCGCCGCAAGATCGTCCTGGAGGCGGCCAAGGGCTACCGGAAGGCGATGCACCGCTTCGCGAAGCAGCCCTTCCTGGAGGTCTGGTACGCGCACCTGGACATCGAGGAGGCCATCGGGCAGTTCAGGTCCCAGGTCAAGGCGAAGAGGTTCAAGGCAGCCGAGGAGCTGCTGGCCAAGGCCCACACCCGTGACAGCACGCAGGCGCTGGGCAAGCTCACCACCATGGTCGACGGTCGGCGGCAGATCGTCAGCGACCCTCCGACGATCGTCCCCGTCGAAGAGGTCTTCGGTGATGTGCAGGCCGACGAGATCTACAAGCTGATCCGCACCGTGCTCGGCCACTACCGGCGCACCCTGCAGTCCGACCGGCGACACCTGCTCGATCAGTTCACGCTGGTCCAGATGGCCCGCAAGGTCGTCGGGGTCGGCAGCGTCGGCACCCGCGCCTGGATCGCGCTGATGGACGCAGGGGACGGCGTCGAACCGCTGTTCCTGCAAGCCAAGGAGGCCCAGCCCTCCGTCCTGGTGGAGTACGCCGGGCACAGCCAGTACAGCAACCAGGGTGAGCGCGTCGTCGCCGGGCAGCACCTCATGCAGGCCCAGAGCGACATCTTCCTCGGCTGGACCCGCGTCACCGGCGAGGGAGGGGTGGACCGCGACTTCTACGTGCGCCAGCTGCGCGACTGGAAGTTCTCCGCACCGATCGAGATGATGCTCCCACGGGGTATGGCGGCGTACGGACGGCTGTGCGGTTGGACCCTGGCCCGAGCGCACGCCCGCTCCGGTGACCGGATCGCGCTCGCCGCCTACCTCGGCGGCTCCGACCGCTTCGACCAGGCCATCGCGGACTTCGCCGAGACCTACGCCGACCAGAACGAGGACGACTTCGCCGCCCTGCAGCGTGCCGTGAACAAGGGCAGGGCCGAAGCCACCACCGGGATCTGACGTGTGGTTCGTCCTGCGGCCACCTCCGCCCGCGGGCGCAGGACGACAGGTGTGGGCGCCGCCGCGACAGCACGCCGTACCTCGGCGCCCTCCCGCGCAACGGGCCGTCAACGGCGCCCGCTTCCCGGCCGGCGTGTTCCTCCCGTGGTCCGGTGGGTCAGAACCTGGTGGTGTCGAGTTGCAGGTCGAACGGGGCCGGGATGCGGACCAGGGAGGTCGCCGGACCGCCGGCCGCGTACGCGCCCGCCCCTTCGACGGCCTTCAGCCGAGCTGCTCGGCCAGCCCGACGAGGATGCCCTCGGGGCCGCGGACGTAGCAGAGGCGATAGCTGTCCTCGTACTGCGCCAGCTCGCCGACGAGTTCCGCGCCGTGGGTGCGCAGGCGGGCGACGACGTCCTCGATGTCGTCGACGGCGAACATGACGCGACGAATGCCCAGCGTGTTCGCCGGCGCGTCCTTCGGCCCGGCGCTGACCGCCTTCGGCGTGTGGAACATCGCCAGCTCGATCCGGCCGTGGCCGTCCGGGGTCCGCAGCATGGCGATGTCCTGCCGGACGTCGTCGAGGCCGATGACACGCTCCACCCAGC
Organism: Kitasatospora sp. NPDC032757; assembly: GCF_055579305.1. Taxonomy (NCBI): domain Bacteria; kingdom Bacillati; phylum Actinomycetota; class Actinomycetes; order Kitasatosporales; family Streptomycetaceae; genus Kitasatospora; species Kitasatospora sp. NPDC032757. Next base: position 42,457 of record NZ_JBVINN010000039.1, read on the forward strand.
GTCCCTCGACCGGCGCCCTGCCCTCCAGCTCCATGCCGAGTTCGACGAAGAACGAGACGACGGCGTCAAGGTCGTCGACGACGATGAGGACGTTGTCCATCCGCTGGATCGTCATGCTGGGTCTCCTCGGTGTGGTGGGGCCCCGGTGGCCGCATCCGCCCCAGGGACGGAGCCGCGGGGCCGTTCTCGACATCCTCCGCCGCATCTTCTCCGGGGACCTCCCGACGCGGCGGTGCGGCCGGGACACGTGGAACAGCCGTCAGCCCGGACCGGGGCCCGCCGGCCAGGCGAGTCCCAGGTCATAGGCGAAGATCACTGCCTGGACCCGGTCGCGGGCACCGATCTTGGCCAGGACCCGGCCCACGTGCGTCTTCACGGTGGACTCCGCGAGGACGAGCCGCTGGGCGATCTCCCGGTTCGACTGGCCCCGCGCCATCGCGAGCAGGATCTCGCGTTCCCGTTCGGTGAGCGCGCGCAGCCGGGGATCGTCGGCGGCTTCCTGCCCCGGGGCGCGGACCGGGAGGTGGTGGGCGTAGGCGTCGAGCAGGCGGCGGGTGAGCCCGGGTGCGATGACGGCGTCGCCCGAGGCGACGGCGCGGATCCCGGCGAGCAGTTCCTCCGGGAGGGCGTCCTTGAGGAGGAAGCCGCTGGCTCCGGCCCGGAGCGCGGCGTGGGCGTACTCGTCCATGTCGAAGGTGGTGAGGACGAGAACGCGGCACCGGCCGCCCGATGCGACGATGCGGCGGGTGGCCTCGATCCCGTCCATCCCGGGCATCCGGACGTCCATGAGGACGACGTCGGGGCGCAGTTCGGCAGCGCTGCGCACCGCTTCGGCGCCGTGTGCGGCCTCTCCGACCACGGAGGTGTCGGAGCTGCTCTCGAGCAGCATGCGAAAGCCCAGCCGCTGGAGGGGTTGGTCGTCGACGATGAGCACGGTGGTCACGAGGTGCGGCTTTCGGGGCTGGAGGACGGGAGGAGGGCGAGGAGGGCTTCGACGGTCCAGCCGCCGGCGGGCCGAGGGCCGGCGGTGACGGTGCCACCGTAGAGTGCCGCGCGTTCCCGCATGCCGACCAGGCCGTGGCCCTCGTGGTGGACGGGTGCGGCCGGTGCCGGGCCGGTGTCGGGCGGTCCGGTGTCCTGGACGCGGATGCGGACCGCGGTGTCGTCGACCGCGACGTGGAGGGTGACCATGGTCCGGCGCCCCGCGTGCTTCAGGGTGTTGGTGAGCGCCTCCTGCGCGATGCGGTAGACGCTCAGCTGGGCGCCGCGGTCCAGCGACTCCAGGTCACCGTCGGTGCGGTACGTCACCACGGGGCCCGCGGCCCGGATCCGTTCACAGAGACCGGCCACGTCGGCGACACCGGGCTGCGGACTGAACTCCGGGCTCTCGTCGTCCTCGCGCAGGACGCCGAGCAGCCGGCGCATCTCGCCGAGCGCTTCGCGGCCGGTGCCGCCGATGAGCCGGAGCGCCTCCTTGCCGCGCCGGGGATTGGTGTCCGCCGCGTAGGCGCCGCCGTCGGCGAGGCCGATGATGACGGCGAGGTTGTGGCCGATGATGTCGTGCATCTCCCGGGCGACGCGGGCCCGTTCGGTGGCGGCGGCCAGCTCGGCGCGCTGGTCGCGTTCGATCTCCAGCTGGACGGCGCGCTCCAGGAGGGCCGCCACGTGGGCCCGGCGGATTCGCAGCACCAGTCCGAGCGCGACCGACGCGGTGGCGGCGCTGACCAGGAAGAACAGGGCGTCCCCGAAGGTCACCACGGCCGACACCCGGAAGGCCACCAGACCGACGGCGCCGGCGGTGACCGCACAGGCCCAGGGAAGGTGCCGCAGGCGTCCGTGCAGGGCGACGCTGTACAGGGCGATCAGCAGGGCGACGTCGGCGCGCAGCCAGACCAGCATGATCCACTGCACCGCGAAGACCGCCGCGACGACGGCGAAGGCGACGGTGGGCGCCCTGCGGCGCCACCACAGCGGGAGGACCAGTGCGGCCTGGAAGGCCCAGGTACCCGCGGTCGACAGATGGGTGATCTTGAAGCGGAGCTCGCGCGGGCCGCCGCCGTGCACCAGGTCCGGCAGACAGAACAGCAGGAAGACCGCGATCACCACGCCCGTGTCGAGCAGCCACGGGTGCCGTCCGTCCAGTCGCCGCAGCCGGTGCCCCGCGTCGGCCAGCCGGACGACGAGTGGGTGCCCCCACAGCGGTTCCAGCCCCGGCGGCGGGGGCTGCTGCGTGGCGCCTGTGGCTGCGGCGTCGTCGATGGTCACGGAGGTCACCTGTCCCATGATGGCCGAGGACCGGCGGAGCGGTGGCCGGCCTCACCGACCACGGCACCGTCGGCCTTCTCGTGGTCCGCTCGTCGCCCGCTCGCCATCGGCCGGTCAGGCGTCGGTGCGCGCCAGCCGCCAGGCGGCGCCCGCCAGCGCCAGCACCGTCCAGGCGAGGAACACCAGCAGTCCGGCGACGGGTGTCAGCGCGGGCGCGGTGTGGTGCAGGGCGAACATCGACTCGCCCGCATTGCTGGGCAGGTACGGGCTGATCCGGTCCTGCCACGAGGTCGGCAGCAGGCTGACCAGGCCCGGGACCAGCATCAGCGAGGCCACCAGCACCGAGATGCCGCCGGCCACCGAGCGCAGCAGGGCGCCCAGCGCGGTGCCGATCACACCGACCAGGGCGAGGTAGAGCCCTGCGCCGAGCAGGCTGCGGACCACACCGGCGTCCGAGATGGTGAGGGCGGCGGGCGTGCCGGAGACGATCCCGCTGCCGATCAGGAAGGCGGCGAGAACACCGACCGTGGCGACGACGAGGGCGACCACACCGTAGACGGCGGCCTTGGACCACAGGACGGGCAGTCGGCGCGGGACGGCGGCCAGCGTGGAGCGGATCATCCCGGTCGAGTACTCGCCCGCGGTGACCAGGACCCCGAGGACCCCGAGCGCGAGCTGGCCGAAGTTCGTGCCGAACAGGGACAGCTGCACTGCTGTGGCGTCGGCGAAGTCGCGGTCGAGACGGCCGCCCGCGGTGATCCTGGACTTGTAGTGCGCGCACGCGATGAGCCCGAAGGCGACCACGAAGAGCAGCGCCAGCCCCAGGGTGATCCAGGTGGAGCGCAAGGACCAGAGCTTGGCCCACTCGGCACGCAGCACGCGGCGGGCGGTGACCCGGTAGACCGGGCGGGTGGGCGCGGTGGCGGACGGCCCGGAGGCCCGGGTCGCGGTGGTGGTGGTCATGCCGTCCTCCCGGAGGCTTCGATGCCGGTGGTGGTGCCGTGGTACTCGACGGCGTCCCTGGTCAGCTCCATGAACGCCTCTTCCAGGGACACGCTCTTCGCGCTCAGCTCGAACAGCGCGATCCCGTGCCCGGCCGCCGTCAGCCCGATCGTCCGGGCGGGTACGCCGGTCACCTGCAGTTCCTCCGTGCCCACCTTTCCGGTGATCTCCACCCCTGGGGCGGCGAGCAGTTCGCGCAGGCGCGCCGGGTCGGAGCAGGCCACCTTCACGGTGTCGCCACCGGCCTGGCGCACCAGGTCCTCGACGGTGGTGTCGGCGAGCAGCCGGCCGCGTCCCACCACGATGAGGTGCTCGGCGACCAGGGCCATCTCGCTCATCAGGTGCGAGGAGACGAAGACCGTGCGGCCCTCGGCAGCCAGCCCGGTGAGCAGGTTGCGGATCCACAGCACGCCCTCGGGGTCGAGGCCGTTCACCGGCTCGTCCAGCATCACCGTGGCGGGGTCGCCCAGCAGCGCGGCCGCTATGCCGAGGCGCTGGCCCATGCCGAGCGAGAACGCCCCGGCGCGCTTCCTGGCCACCGATTGCAGGCCCGTCAGCTCGACGACCTCGTCGACCCGGCGGCGCGGGATGCCGTGGGTGTGGGCCTGCGCCATCAGGTGGTCGAAGGCGGAGCGCCCCGGGTGGATCGACTTCGCCTCCAGCAGCGCGCCGACCTCCTGGAGAGGGGCGCTGTGGTCGGCGTACCGGCGCCCGTTGACGCTCACCGTCCCGCCGGTGGGGGCGTCCAGGCCGACGATCATCCGCATCGTGGTCGACTTGCCCGCGCCGTTGGGCCCCAGGAACCCGGTCACGGAACCGGGCTTGACCGTGAAGTCCAGCCGGTCGACCGCCGTCTTCTCCCCGTACCGCTTCGTCAGTTGCTGTGCCTCGATCATGGACGATCCCTCGTGCTCGGGCTCCGGCCGGTCCGGCCGCCTCAGCTGCCACGCTAGGTGCGGATTCCCCGGGAACAGTGGTACCCGGGACGTGAACCACCGGCCACCGGTGGTACCGCGGTACTACGCCTGCCGGGGCGGCGGTGGCCGACGGCGAGGCCGCCCTGCGCGGCCACCGGCCGGCCGTTCCGCCTCCGGCCGTTCCGCCCCGGGCCGTTCCGCCTCGGGCCGGGCAGTGGGCCGGGCCGGCTCGGGTCGGAGTGGCTCACCACGGTGGGACGGCGGGCCGGGCGGTCCACGGGGCCCGCGGTCCGGCCGGCGCCGAGCACGGGCATGCGCACCGCGCCGGCACCGGTGCCCGCAGTGTCCAGGTGGCCGCTGTCACCGGGCCCCGGCCGTCCCGCGTCGCGGGTGAGGGCGCAGGGCGCGACCACGGGGTGCGTTCCGCCCACTCGGCGGGCCGGACCGCGGATCCGGGCATCCGGGCGGTCCGGTCGGGCCCTCGGCCGGGTGTGGTCACACGGGTCGGAATGCTCATGACGCCCTCCGAGAACCTTCGACGGTGGTGTCTGTCGGACGGTGGACGACCGCGGGTCGCCGACGCGTCCGGCCAGGACCTCCCCAGGACAGCCGACTCGGCTGTCGGCCAGGCGTCCCGCGATTCACGCTAGCCGCGGCGAAGTGGCGGACCGTGGTACCCGAGCGGGAACTCCCGCGGCGCAGTGGTACCTCGGTACGACCCCGACCGGATCGCCGGCCGGGGGTGGACCACCAACGGTGCGGGGCCTCGGGTTGCGGTCTCCGGATCACCGACCGGCGCCGGCTCTCCGACGGCCTCACCCACGGCGCCGGCCCTCCGGCCTCACCGACCGGCGCCGGCCCTCCGGGCAGCGCCCCGGCCGCTCCTCCGTGACGCGCCGGGGACGCTGCCCGGCACCCGGAAGACGCCCGGAGATCGGGCGCGGTCAACCTCTCGTTCACCCTCGTGCCGGAGTGTCCGGGGTGATTGGACGGCGGCGCCACCCACGTCTACATTCCTGTAGTCACATGCGATGGCCACAGTGCCCGCATGCCGACCTCCTGCCGATTTGCCCGACATCACTGGGAAGGTGCACGTGAGCGCGATCACTGTCGGACAGGCGGTTGTCCTGGGCATCGTGGAGGGGGTGACCGAGTTCCTGCCCGTCTCCTCGACCGGCCACCTGAAGATCACCGAGGGGCTCATGGACATCCCGGTCGACGACACCTCCGTCGTCGGCTTCACCGCCGTCATCCAGGTCGGCGCCATCGCCGCCGTGCTGCTCTACTTCCTCAAGGACATCGTGCGGATCGTCTCCGCCTGGGGCCGCGGCCTGGTGAACCCCGAGGAGCGCTACCACCACGACTACAAGTTCGCCTGGTGGGTCATCTACGCCACGATCCCGATCGTCCTCGTCGGCCTGGCCGCCAAGCCGCTGATCAAGGGCCCCCTGGCCTCGCTCTGGGTGGTCGCCGGCTCGCTGATCGTCGGCAGCGCCGTGATGTGGGCGGCCGACCAGATAGGCCGTCACAAGCGCGGCGAGGATGACACCGGCTTCAAGGACGCGATGATCGTCGGCTCGGCGCAGATCCTCGCGCTGCTCTTCCCCGGCTTCTCGCGCTCCGGCGCGACGATGTCCGCCGGCCTGATCCTCGACCTCGACCGGGTGGCCGCCACCCGGCTCTCCTTCTTCCTCGGCATCCCCGCCCTCACCGGCGCCGGCCTCTACGAGCTGAAGGACGCCCTGGGCGCCGGGGTCGGCGCCACGCCGCTCGTGGTCGGCACCGCGGTCTCCTTCGTGGTCGCCTACGCCTCGATCGCCTGGCTGCTGAAGTACGTCGCCAAGCACTCGTTCAACGCCTTCGTCGTCTACCGGATCGCCATCGGCGTGATCCTCTTCGGCCTGCTCGGAACCGGCGTGCTGAGCGCCTGACGCCCCGTCCGGCCCGGACGGGGACCGCACCGCCGCGGGCGCGCCACCAGGCCCAGAGCATCAGGACGGCCAGGAGCCCCAGCCCGTAGGCCGAGACCGCGGCGATCGCGCCCTGGAAGGGTGCGGGCAGGTGCTGGGCCCAGTGGTCGGCCCGCAGGTACAGGCCGCCGTCGATCGGACGGCCGTCGACGGCGAGCGTGGCGGCGGCGGTGTTCATCGTGCTCCCGCCCGGCGGCGGGAACGCAGCACCTCCAGGACGAGCGGCAGCATCGAGACCACGATGACGACGCCGACGATCGGCAGGAGGTAGTGGTCGACGTTCGGCACGGACGAGCCGAGCGCGTAACCGGCCAGGACGAGACCGAGGGTCCAGCCGAGGCCGACGACGATCTGCCACAGCGTGAAGGTGCGGGCGTCGACGCCCAGGGCGCCGGCAAGCGGGTTGAGCACGGTGCGGACCACCGGGACGAACCGCGCGAGGACGACGGCCTTGCCGTGGCCGTAACGGGTGAGGAACTCCTCGGCCCGCAGGGCGCCTTCGTGGAGGCGCTTGTTGCGGGAGCGGGCGAGCAGGGCCCGCCCGCCGCGCCGCCCGATGACGTAACCGGTCTGCGCGCCGGCGAGGGCGCCGACGGCGGAGGCGGCCAGGACCTGGGCCAGGTCGAGGTGGGGGCCGCTGTGCGTACCGGTGGTGCACAGCAGGCCGGCGGTGAACAGCAGGGAGTCGCCGGGCAGGAAGAACCCGACCAGGAGGCCGGTCTCCGCGAAGAGGACCACGGCGATGCCCAGGGCGCCGAACGCACCGAGCAGCGAGCCCGCGTCCAGCGGGTTGACACCCAGCAGAGCGGATGAGGAGATCATCGCGGTTGCGCCTTTCCTGGAAGCGGTTCGAATGCGTTCGGGCCGGGCACGGTCAGGCCGCCGTACGCGGCGTGCGCCGGGCACCGGCGGCCAGCCACCCGACGGCGGCCACGATGACGACGCCGAGCACGAGGCTCACCGGACCGGTACCGAGGTCGAGGCCGCCGCGCTCACGGCTGACGCCGGCCCAGTCGGCGAAGCAGGCGCCGAGCGGGCGGGTGAGGACGTAGGCCCACCAGAAGGCGAGCACGGACGGCATGCGCAGCAGGCGGTGACCGAAGGCCGGCACGGCGATCAGCGCGGCGAACAGCAGCCCGGAGGTCAGGTATCCCCAGCCGAGGGTGGCCGCGGTCAGATCGCCGACGGCGGTACCGAGGGCGAAGGTCGCCATGACGGCCGACCAGTAGAAGACCTCGGGCCGCCCGCCCGAGACCGTCTCGACCGCGAGGGTGCCCTCCGTCCGGCGCCACAGCCGGAACACCAGGGCCAGGGCCGTGGCGAAGGCGAGTGCGGACACCGCGTACGGCACGCCGAAGGCGACGTGGGCGACGTCGGCGGCCATGGTGCCGAACACGCTCACCATGACCACCGCCGCCCAGTACACGGCCGGCACGTAGCGGCGGCACCGGGCCTGCGCGAACAGAGCGGCCGCCAGCAGCAGCCCGGCCGAACCGACCGCGGGAATCGGCCCCAGCGTCCGGGCGAGGTAGTCGGAGGTGGTCTCGCCCATCCCGGTGGTGAGGATCTTGACGGCCCAGAACGCGGCCGTCGCCTGCGGGACCTTGCTCCACGCGGGCCGGGCGAGCCCGGCCAGGCGGCGGGCCGCGCGTGTCGTTGTCGTGGTGGCGCCCGAAACGACGGCGCTCCTTTCTGCGAGGCGCGGCCCGGCCGCGCCGACCCGATGGTTCAGCCGCCCAGAACCGTGTTGCCGGTGATGGTGCCGGTGGCCCCGTCGACGGTCACCACGTGCCGGACACCGTCCGGGCCGAGTACCACGGCCCGCCAGGCCCGGCCACCGCCCTGCTCGATGACGGCGCTCAGCGACTCGACCTTGCCGCCCGCGACCCCGGACGAGGCCTTGACGGCCGCGTCGGCCGCATCCAGGGACGGCAGCGGCGCCGGCGCGGCCTGCGCACCACGCCCGTCCTCCCGGCCGCCCTCGCGGCCCTCACCCTTGCGGCCGCCGTGCCCCGCGCGCCCGTCGCCGTTGCGGCCGCCGTGCCCCTCGTGGCCGTCCTCGGCCGCCACCGCGTGCCTGTCGTGCCCCTCGCCCTCGTGGTGGACCGCCACCGCCGCCGCGCCACCGCCGATCACCACCACCGCCGCCGCACCGGCCGCGGCCCAGCGGGCCGGCCGTCCTCGCAGCCACCGCCGCCCGCCCGGGCCCTTGCGAGAGCTCTCGGCACCCGGCTGATCCTGCGGGTCCGTACCTTCTACGGGCTCGCTCACTGCGCCCACCCCGATCCTGTGGCATGGCCCGGGCCCTGCGCCCGGACGATGGGGCCAGCATGACCGGGCGTTGCTGAAGGACCGCTGAAGACCTGAAGACGCCTTCAGCTACCCGCCCCGGCGACCTGCCACCCTGGGGGTATGCGTGTACTGGTGGTGGAGGACGAGCGCCGGCTGGCCCTGGCGTTGCAGCACGGGCTGACCGCGGAGGGATTCACCGTCGACGTCGCCCACGACGGCCTCTCCGGCCTCGCCCGGGCGACCGATCACTCCTACGACGTGATCGTGCTCGACATCATGCTGCCCGGCCTGAACGGCTACCGGGTGTGCGCACGCCTGCGGGCCGCCGGCAGCGACGCCGGCATCCTGATGCTGACCGCCAAGGACGGCGAGTGGGACGAGGCCGAGGCCCTGGACACCGGCGCGGACGACTTCCTGTCCAAGCCGTTCTCCTTCGTCGTCCTCGTCGCCCGCCTCAACGCCCTCGCCCGCCGCATCGGCAGCCGGGCGCCCCGGCGCACCGTCCTGGGCGATCTCGTGGTCGACTCCGCCGCCCGCACCTGCACCCGGGCCGGCACCGCCGTCCCCCTCACCCCGCGCGAGTTCGCCGTCCTCGACCACCTCGCCCGCCGCGCCGGCGAGGCCGTCTCCAAACGGGAGATCCTCGAACAGGTCTGGGACAGCGGCCCCGACAGCGACCCCAACACCGTCGAAGTCCACGTCAGCGCCCTCCGGCGCAAGATCGACACGCCCTTCGGACGCGCGGCGGTGCAGACCGTCCGCGGCGCCGGCTACCGCCTGGCGGCCGACGGTGGCTGACCCGACCCCCGCCCGCGGGGGCGTCCACGCCGTGCGCCGCCGGACCCGCGCGCTGCTGCACCGGCTCACCCGGCACCCCCGCGTCGCGCCCCTGGTCAAGCGCCTGGCACCCCGCTCCGTCCGCACCCGCACCACCCTCGCCGCCTGCGCCAGCGTCGCGGTCGTCCTGCTCGCGGCGTCCGCCGCCGTACTCCTGCTGCTGCGCGTCAACCTCGAACGCACCGTCGAGACGGGCGCCCGCGAACAGGCCCGGGCCGTCGCCCGGCTCGCCGCCGACGGCCACCTCACCGCACCGCTGCCGCTCGACCACGGCACCGACTTCATCCAGGTCACCGACGCCGGCGGCAAGGTCGTCGCCGCCAGCCAGAACCTCGCCGGCCGGCCGGCGCTCGCCCCCACCGGCGCCCGCGACGGCCACAACACCTACAACCTCCACGCGCTCGGCGAGGAACACCACCAACGCGTCACCACGCTCACCGCCGACACCCCCGCCGGCCCGGTCACCGTCCACGTCGGTGCCTCGCTGCGCACCGCCGACACCGCCGAGGACCTCACCACCGCCGCCCTCGCCGCCCTCAGCGGCGTCCTGCTGCTCACGGTCGGCGTCCTCACCTGGCGCGCCACGGGCCGTGCCCTGCGACCGGTCGAGGCGATCCGGGCCGAAGTCGCCGCCATCGGCGACCGCGACCTCGACCGCCGCGTCCCCGAACCCCGCAGCGACGACGAGATCGCCCGTCTCGCCCACACCATGAACGCCATGCTCGACCGCCTGGAGGCCGCCGGCACCCGCCAGCGCCGCTTCATCGCCGACGCCTCCCACGAACTGCGCAGCCCCCTCGCCGTCCTCCGCACCCAGCTGGAGGTCGCCCTCACGCACCCCCACCCCGACGTGCGCACCGACCTGATCGCCGGGGCGCTCCAGGACACCGAACGCCTCCAGTCGCTCGCCTCCGACCTGCTGCTGCTCGCCCGCCTCGACGCCACCGGCCACGACCGGCCCGACCAACCGGTCGAGCTCAGCGAACTCGTCCACACCACCGTGCACGCCCGCGGCCTCCAGCCCCACCCGGTCGCCCTCGACGCCGCGGACGACGTGACCGTCCGCGGCAACGCGCTGTGGCTCGTGCGACTGGTGACCAACCTCCTCGACAACGCTCAGCGCCACGCCCGCCGCCGCGTCACCGTGCGGCTGTCCACCGACGGCGCGACCGGCGAAGCGGTGCTCGACGTCGCCAACGACGGTCCTCGGATCGATCCCGCCGACCGGGAGAGGATCTTCGAACGGTTCACCCGCCTCGACGGCGCCCGCAGCCGCGACGAGGGCGGCACCGGCCTGGGCCTGCCGATCGCCCGCGACATCGCCACCATCCACGGCGGCACCCTCACCGTCCAGGACACCCCGGACGGCACCGCCTTCCGCACCCGGCTGCCGGGCACCGCAAGGCCGGCGGGGCGACGGGGCGACGCGGCCTCCGGCCCGGCAACGGCGTAGCGGCGTGCGCGGGCCGGCAACGGCCTGGCGGTGTGCGCGAGCCGGGACGGTCCGAGCCACAGCAGCGGTGTGCCTACACGCCCGGTTCCGCGCGCACGGCCGCCCACCGGTGGTCACCCGGCGGCCCCGGCGCCCGGACGGGAGGGCGCTTCCGGGCTCGCACCGGACGGGGGTCTGCCGATCAGCGGGATCAGTGGCAGGGTCAGGCCCAGCCAGAGAGCGGCGAGGAGCCAGCCACCGACCACGTCGAACGGCCAGTGGACGCCGAGGTAGATCCGGCTCAGGCCGACGGCGACCGCGGCCAGGCCCAACAGCCCCACGAGCGCCACCGTCCAGGGCCGCCGCCGGCCGACTCTCAGCACCGCCCAAGCGAGCAGACCGGCGGCAGCCGCGGCGGTGAAGGCGTGGCCCGAGGGGTAGGAGTAGCCGCTGGGCGAGGCGGCGACCCAGTCCGCCACCGGCGGACGGGGACGGGCGAAGGCTCTCATGAGCCCGTTGCGGAGCAGCTGACCCGTGGCCAGGACCAGCACGGGTGCGCAGGCCTGCGCGATCCGGACGGTCGGACGCTCCGGCCGTCCGCTGCGCCGGACCAGCAGGAAGCCGGCCGCCACGGCCGCGAGGTACGGCGGGACCCCCGTCCCCAGGTCCGTCACGACCCCGACGATTCGCACCGCCGACGAGGGGCGGTGGGCGTCCGCCCAGGAGTGCAGGGCCGACTCCACCGGGAAGGGTCCCCAGCTGTGAACGGCGAGCAGGGCGGTGAGCACGCCGAAGAGCAGCACCGGGACCGCGACCGTCAGGGCCAGGACCCGAGCCCACGGGTGACGCGCGGTCACACGTCCGCCCGGAGTGCGGCGGTGAGGTTCCGGGAGCCCCCTGCCCGGAAGAGCCCGGCCGACCGGCCGGCCCCGGCGGAGAGCACGATCGCGACACCGGGCGCCAGGAGCGCCCCGGAGACCCGCCTCGGCGCACGCGCATCCAGGACGTCCACGGCCGACGGGCCTGTGGGATGGGGCATGGGTCGGCACCTCTCATCGGGGATGCCTCGGCACCCATCGCCGTCTACATCACTGTAGACAGGATGACGCCGACGACGCCAGCGGCCTCCGTCCGGTCCGGCCGGTTCAGACCCGGGCGACCGGGCGGCCCCGTTCGAGGGTGAGGACGGTGTCGGCGTGGTCCGCGACCAGCGGCAGGTCGTGGCTGATCAGGGCCAGGGCGAGCCCGCGTCCGGCCCGTAGGGCGGCGAGCAGCGCCATGATGCCGGCAGCGGTGGCGGCGTCCAGGGCCGAGGTGACCTCGTCGCAGAGCAGGACCTCGGGCTCCGCCGCCAGGGCCCGGGCGATCGAGACGCGCTGGCGCTGGCCGCCGGAGAGCTCGTGCGGGTAGCGGCCGGCGAAGTCTGCGGGCAGGCCGACGGCGTCGAGGAGTTCCGCCACCCTCGCCGGGCACCCTTCGCGCGGGGTGCCGAAGTGCAGGCGCAGCGGCCTGGTCAGGGTGGCGCCGACCGTCCGGACGGGGTTGAGCGCGCCGAGCGGGTTCTGCGGGACGAGCTGGATCCGGCGGCGCTGGTCGCGGGTGCGGCGGCGGTGGTGGCCGGCGAGCGCTGCTCCGTCCAGGGTCAGGGTGCCGCCGGAGCCCTGGTGCAGACCGGCCAGGACACGGACCAGGGTGGTCTTCCCCGATCCGGAGGGGCCGATGATCCCGGCGCAGGCTCCCGGGAGAAGGTCCAGGTCGAGCTCGGCGAGCACCGGTCGGCGGTCGCGGCCGGCGCCGACCTCGGCGCTCAGGGCGCGGGCGCTCAGACCGAGGGCGGGCCCGTCGCTCGTCCGGGACGGTCCGGCCGGCCGGGGCGTGAGGACGACGGCCGGGCGAGGTCCCGCCGCGGCGACCGGACGCAGCTCCATGGTCCGGTCGGCGCAGCGGTCGACGAACTCCGGATCGTGGCTGGCGAGGGCGACCGCCAGGCCGTGACGGCCCGCCAGGTCGCGCAGCAGGTCGGCGATCTCGTCGCGCAGGGCCGGGTCGAGCCCTGCGGTGGGCTCGTCCAGCAGCAGGATCCGGGGGCGGCGGGCGAGCGCGCGGGCCAGTGCGACCCGGCGCTGCTGGCCGCCGGAGAGCGCGGCGGGGCGGCGGCGTTCCAGCTGCTCGTCGAGGGGCAGGCGGACCTGCCCGAGCAGGTCGAGCAGCGCCACGCGGGAGCCGTCCACCGCGGTCTCCTGGATCAGGCGGTCCACCCGCATCCGGGGGTTGAGCCCCGAGCCCGGGTCCTGGCCGAGGCAGGCGAGGTGCTCGCGGCGCAGCCGGCGCAGCTGCTCCGGGGCCAGGGCGAGGATGTCCTGGCCCAGCACGGTGACGGCCCCGGAGGTGACGGCGGCCTCCGGTGGCAGGGCGCCGGCGAACGCGCGCAGCAGGGTGGTCTTGCCCGCTCCGGACGGCCCGGTGATCGCGTCGATCCGGCCGGCTTCCAGGGTGAGCGAGGCGTCGGCGAGCAGCGGGGTGCCGTCGCCGAGGGCGATGGAGAGTCCGGTGGCCTGGGCGGCCGGGGCGGTGGGGCTCACAGGGGGGTCTCCGGGGTGGGCCGGGCGGGTGCGAGGGCCTCGGACGCGAGGTTGACGCTGATGGCGAGCAGGCCGATGGCGAGGCAGGGCGCGCCGACGGCCCAGGGGTTGAGCATGATGCCGGGGGCGTTCTCCCGGATCATCAGGGCCCAGTCGGCCTCGGGTGGTTGGGGGCCAAGCTGCAGGAAGGCGGCGATCGACACCACGTAGACACCCTCGACGAAGCGCAGGCCGAAGAGGGCGAGCAGGGTGGCGCGGAGGTTGGGGAGCACCTCGCGGGCCATCAGGTACCAGAGACGTTCGCCTCCCGCGGAGGCGGTCTCGATGTAGCCGGTGGCGGCGATGGGTGCGGCGGCTGCCGCGACGACCCGCACGGCGTAGGGGACGCCGAGGACGACGGCGGCGGCGCCGACGGCGAGGCGGCCTCCGCCGGGCCAGGCCAGGGCGGTGAGCATGATGCCGAGGACGGCCGGCAGGAGGATGGCGAGGTCGGCGGTGCGCTCGACCCAGCGGCCCAGGCGCGGGCGCAGCGCGGCGAGGATGCCGATCGCGGTCGCGGCCGCGGTGACCACGACGGCGATGGCCAGGGCGGTGCCGATCAGGGGGGCGCCGCCGTGCAGCAGCCGGCTGAGGACGTCGCGGCCGAGCTGGTCCCCGCCGAGGGCGGCGGTGTCGTCGGCGGAGCCGTAGGGGGCGGTGACGGGCCGGTCGGTGGAGTTGGGCGCGAGGAGCGGACCGGTGAGCGCGAGGACGACGAGCAGCAGCGCGGGCAGGACCCGGGCCAGGGTCCGGTGGCGGGGCCGACGTGCCCGCGCGGGAGGGGCGGTGGTGGTCATCGGCGCGCCCCCAGGGTGCGGTCGCGAATCAGGTCGGCCAGGAGCAGGAGCGCGCTGATGGCCGCGCCGGTGGCGGCGACGACGCCGGCCACCAACGGGGTGTCGCGGTCGGCGATGGCGCCGGACAGCACCGCCCCGATGCCGGGGTAGTTGAAGAGCGTCTCGACGACGACGGCGCCGCCGAGCAGCATGCCGGCGGAGGTGGCGGTGGAGACCGCGATGGCGGGCAGGGCGCCGGGCAGCATGTGGTGGGTGAGGATCCGTCGGCGCGGCAGGCCGTCGAGGATCGCGGCCTGGACGTGCGGGAGGGCGGCCTGGTCGGCGAGGGCGCCGCGCACGATCCTGGTGTTCCAGCCGATCTGGGGGATCGCCAGCGAGAGCAGTGGCAGCACGAGCATGTCCCAGGACGCGGGTGCGCCGTCGGCGCCGGTGAGGGTGACGGCGGGGAGCCAGCCCGTCCACTGGGAGAACACCAGCAGAAGGGCGACGGAGACGACGAACTCGGGCAGGGCGAAGGCGGCGGTGGCGAGCACCGCGACCGTGCGGTCGACCGGGCCGCCGGGGCGCAGGGTGGCCCAGCTGCCGAGGGCGAGGGCGCCGACGATGCTCAGCGCGAGGGCGAGCGATCCGAGCAGCAGGGTGTTGGGGAACGGGCCGGACAGCACGGAGGTGACGGGCTGTCCGTGGGCGGTGGTGCCGAGGTCACCGGCGGGAAGGCCGGTCATCCAGTCCCAGAACCGTTCGGCCACCGGGCGGTCGAGCCCGAGCGCCGCGCGGCGGGCGGCCATGTCGGCGGCGGTCTCGCCGCGTTCCGAGGTGGCGTTGGCCGCGTCACCCGGCAGGACCTCGATCGCGGCGAAGACCGCGGCCAGCAGCAGGGCGAGCATGCCGAGGCGCCTGACGGCGAGCCAGGCGGCCCGGCCCGCACCGGGGAGGATGCGGGCCGGGCCGGGCTGGGCCTTCGGTGCGCGGGCACCGTCGGCGGCACGTGCCGGGATCAACGGGCCAGCCAGGTCTTCTCGAGCTGGACGCGGCCGTAACCGGGGAGCTTGGGCAGGTCGCGGACGGCGGAGCCGGCGAGGTCGATGCCGTCGGCCATGCCCCACAGCAGGTAGCCGGACGAGGCGTACTCGACCTCCTGCAGCTGGTGCAGCGCCTTGGCGCGCTCGGCCGGGTCGGCGGCGCCGATGGCCTTGAGGTAGGCCTCGTCGAACGAGGGCTCCTTCCAGCCGGCTTCGTTCTGGCCCGCCTCCGAGACCATGGTCTTGGAGGCGAAGAACACCACGGAGTCGTTGGTTCCCCAGTACGTGGTGTAGAGCGGGGCCTTGAGCCAGGTGGCGTCCCAGAAGATCTTCGAGTCCTGCTTGACCACGTTGATCTTCACGCCGGCCTCGCGGGCCTGGGTGGCGAACAGCGTCGCGGACTCCGCGAGGCCGGAGATGTCCTCCGTGGTGATCAGGTCGTAGGTCTTGGCCGTGTCGAAGCCGGCGTCGGCGAGCAGTTGCCTGGCCTTGGCGAGGTCCCGCTTGCGCTGCGGCACGTCCTTGGCGAAGGCCGGATCGCCGGTGCCGAGGATGTCGTTGCCGATCGTGCCGTAACCGGACAGGACCTGCTTGACCATCGCGTCGCGGTCCACCGCGAGGCGCAGCGCCTCGCGGACCCTCGGATCGGCGAACGGGCCGTCGGCCGTGCGCATGACGATCGGCATCGCCATGTCGTTGGGCCGGCGCAGGATCCGGACGTCCTTGCGGGCCTCCGCAGTGCGGGCGGCGACCGCGCCGACGTTGGAGGCGACGTCGATCTGCCCGGCGAGCAGCGCGTTGGCCATCGCCTGCGGGCTCTCGAACATCCGCACCTCGATGGCGTCGAGCAGCACCTTGCCGCCGTACCAGTCGTCGTTGCGCACCAGGCGGGCGTTGCCGTCGCGGAACCAGTCGAGCTTGAACGGGCCCGTGCCCGGCGCGCCGGCGATCTGGTCGTCCTTGGTGTCCTTCTTCAGGACGAAGGTGGTCAGGCGGGTGAGCAGCGGCAGGTCGGCGTTGGCGTAGTCCGAGACCAGGACGACGGTCTTCGCGTCCTCGGCCGTGATGCCCTCGGGCTTGATGCCCGGCAGGCGGGACGCTCCGGCCGGGGTGGCCCGCAGGCGTTTGAGGGAGAAGACGACGTCGTCGGCGGTGACCGGGGTGCCGTCGTGGAACTTGGCGCCGTCGGCGATGGTGAAGCGCCAGGTCTTGAGGTCCTCGGAGGGCTTCCAGCTCGCGGCGAGCCTGGGCGCGGTGTTGGTCCCCTCGCCGGGTATCGCCAGCGTGTCGTAGACCAGGCTGAGGATCAGGTAGTCGCTCTCGTTGGACTGCGTGCCGTGGGGGTCGCGGGTCACCGAGGAGGCCTTGCCGAGCGCACCGACCTTCAAGGTGCCACCGCTGCGGGGCTGTTCGGACGCGGCTCCGGAGGCCGCGGCATCCTTCGATCCGCCCGTACCGCTGCTGCAGGCGGCGAGTGCACCGACCGCCCCGATCCCGGCACCGGCCCACAGCAGCCGTCGTCTGGTGATGCCCACGTCGTTCCTCATTCCGGTCGAGCAGACCTTGCTTAGGTTTACCTACCCTAAGTTGGAGGATCTTCGCAACCCCGCCGGGCCGATTTGGCCGAGCTGCACCCCTTCTTCATTCAGCCTCAAGTCCCCTTCTGCGCAGGCACGTTGGGGCCAATGGCATCGACCGTGAGCACACCCTGTGACCGGCGACGCAAAAGCCGACAGTCGAGCCACTAAGGCTTGCCTTACTTCCGAGTCGTTGTTACGTTCCTCGGTGTCCGGCTGCCGAGCCGCGCCGGACCAGACGCTTTTGCGTTCCCTCCCACTTCCGTGCCGGGCCGCGCCGCTGCCGTGCGCCCGCACTTCCACCTGCCACGCAACGGAAGGTGCCTCCGTGCCCACCGCCGCCCCTGCCCCGGTACGCCAGCTCGCTGCCGACCACGTCACCGAGCTCACCGCCATCGCGGCCGAACTGCTGGACATTCACGGCTCCGCCACCAGCCCCGCACTGCTCGCCGACCTGCCCCTCGTCCGCTCCCGGCTCAGCCGAGGACTGCACCACGCCCTGCGCCCGGTGGACACCGCCGACGGCCTGTTCGTGGTCCGGGGACTGCACGTCGACGACGCCGAACTCGGCCCCACGCCCGGCCACTGGTCCACCGTCGGTCAGGCCGGCGCCGTCTGGGACGTCGTGCTGCTGCTGGTCTCCACCCTGATGGGCACCCCGATCGCCTGGGACGGCCAGCAGGACGGCCGCTTCGTCCACAACATCGTCCCCTCCCCGGGGCACGAGACCGTCCAGACCGGCGCCAGCAGCAGCGTCCTGCTCACCCCGCACACCGAGGACGCCTTCCACCCCGGCCGCGCCCACCTGCTGCTCCTGTGCTGCATGCGCAACCACGACCACATCGCCACCACCGCGGCCAGCATCCGCCGTGCCAGGCTCTCGGACGAGGACGTCGCCGAACTGACCCGCGCCGTCGCCCCGATCCTGCCCGACGACGCCTACGAGGACGCCCAGAGGTTCGGCGGCAAGCCCGCATCGGTGCCGACCCTCTTCGCCACCGACGGCGGCCTGACCCTTCGCTACGACCCCGCCTACACCCCGCTCGACGAGGCCGACGAGTCCTGGCGCGCCGCCTACGGCCGCCTGGACGACGAACTGGCCCGCGTCTCCGTCGCGGTGAGCCTCCGGCCCGGCGACGTCCTGGTGGTCGACAACGACCTCGTCGTACACGGCCGCGTCCCGTTCCGGGCCCGCTACGACGGCACCGACCGCTGGCTCAAGCGCGCCTCCGTCCGCGTTCCCGGCCGCCGCACCCGGCCCGAGGCCGAGAACGCCGAGCACGGCTACGGCCAGGCCGCCCTCGAGGCCTGGCCCGCCTGACCCGGACCGGCCCCGCCCCTGCCGCACCCTCCTCCCGAAGGGACACCCCCATGACCTCCCCGGACACCGTGACGCCCCACGACGGCACCCTGCGCGTCCTGAGCACCAGCGACCTCGCCGGCATCGACATCACGCTCGCCGACGTCGTCGACACCGTCGAGCAGGCCTACCGCACCCTCGCCGCCGGCCACTCCGACAACCCTCGCAAGCTCACCGTCAAGCCCACCGACGGCCACTCCGTCTCCTACGCGATGCTCGGCCGCGACGGCGTGCGCAACGTCGTCGCGATCAAGACCTCGTACAAGCACGGCCTGGACAGGGGCCGCGAGGAGCAGCACTACTACACGACGCTCAGCATCTACGACGACGTCACCGGCCTGCCGGTGGCGATGATGGACTGCGGCCGGATCGGCTCGCTGCGCACCCCCGCCGTCTCCGCCCTGCTGGCCCGCGAGTGCGCCACCCCCGACGCCCGCACCGCGCTGGTCATCGGCACCGGCACCCAGGGCCGCCTGGCCCTCCCCTTCCTGCTCACCACCCTCCCGAAGCTGGAGCGCCTGCTGCTGTCGGGCACCCACCCCGAGGGCATAGCCGCCGTCCGTGAGCAGCTCGACCGCCACTTCCCCGGCCGCGAGCCGGAGCTGGTCACCGACCTCAGGCGGGCCGCGGGCGACGCGGACGTCATCGTCGCCACCGCCGGCGGCCACACCCCCGCCGCCGTCGAGGCCGGCTGGCTCAAGCCCGGAGCGGTCGCCATCCTGGTCGGCCACGGGCTCGCGCCCTCCACCCTGCACCGGGCCGACCGCGTGATCGCCACCAGCGAGGCCCAGATGCAGGTCACCGGGACCGACATGGCCGACGACGACGGCAAGCTGCCCGCCGTCGACGTCGAGCTGCCCGCCGTCCTGTCCGGCGTCTCCAAGGCCCGCACCGCACCCGACCAGCGCATCTTCGCCTACAACAGCGGACTGGTCGTCACCGACATCGCGCTCGGCCACCGCTTCGCCCAGCTCGCCGCCGAGCAGGGCCTGGGCACCGAGGTCGCGCTGTGGCGCTGACCCTCCCCGCCCACCCCGACCCCGGCCACGACGAGATCCTGGGCGGCGGCCTCCTGCACGAGCTCTCGCACGCGTTCGGCGGCCCGTTCCACTTCGTGCTGCCCGAGCGGTTCGACGCCAACCTCGCCGCGTTCCGCGGCGCCCTCGACGAGTCCGGGGTCGAGGGGAGGGTGTACTTCGCGAAGAAGGCCAACAAGGCCGCCGCCTTCGTCGAACGCTGCGCCCGGGCGGGCGCCGGCGTGGACGTCGCCGGCCACGGCGAACTGCGCGAGGCCCTCGGCCACGGCGTCCGCGGCGAGGACCTCGTCGTCACCGGCCCGGCCAAGGCCGACCGGCTCCTGCAGGTCGCCGCCCTCCAGGGTGCACTGATCGCCGTCGACTCCCTCGACGAACTGGAGCGCGTCCTGCACCTGGAGACCCCCCGGCCGGTCCGCATCCTGCTGCGCTGCTTCCCGCCCTCCCAGCCCAGGAGCCGCTTCGGCCTGGACGACGACCAGCTGGACCAGGCCCTGCTGCGGTGCGCCGCGGCCGGGGACCGGATCCGGATGGAGGGCTTCGGCTTCCACCTGTCCGGCTACGAGGTGCAGCCGCGGACCGACCTCGCCGGTGAGCTGGTCGAACTCTGCCTCAAGGCCCGGATCCTGGGATTGCAGGCCGACCGGATCAGCATCGGCGGCGGCTTCGCCGTCGACTACACCTCGGCCGACCACTGGCGGGCCTTCCTGGCCGCACAGGGACCGGACGACTACCACGCCGGGAAGTCCTTCACCCCGGACGACTTCTACCCCTACCACTCCCCCGTCGCCGGGGCCGACGCCCTGCGGGCCGTCCTCGCCGGCCGCCCGCACGGGACGGGTGATCCCCTGGCCGCCCGGCTGCGCGACGCCGGCGTCATGCTGCTCCTGGAGCCGGGTCGCGCGCTGCTGGACGGCGCAGGGTCCTCCGTGTTCGGCGTCCAGGGCGTCAAGGACCGGGCGGGGTACGGCATCGTCACCGTCGACGGCACCAGCCTGAGCCTGTCCGAGCAGTGGTTCAACAGCGAGTACCTGCCCGACCCGGTACTCCTCTCCGAAGGCCGCACCGGCGATCGCACCGACGACACGGCGTACCGGGCCTGCGTGGGCGGGGCCAGTTGCCTGGACTCCGACCTGCTCACCTGGCGCAAGATCGCCTTTCCCACCCGGCCACAGGTCGGCGACCTGCTGGTCTACCCCAACACCGCCGGCTACCAGATGGACTCCAACGAGTCCCCCTTCCACGACCTCCCGCTGCCGCCCAAGGTCGTCGTCCAGCACGTGAACGGCCGGTTGCGCTGGCGGCTCGACCGCCGCCCGGCCTGCTGACCCGCCCCCCACCCCCTGCCTACGGAGCTCCCCCGCCATGACCGACGCCCTGTTCCGCCCGCCGGTGGTCACCCGGATATCCGACCTCATCGGCTACACCCCGCTGTTCGAACTCGCCCGCACCGACAACGGCGCCCGCCTCCTGCTGAAGCTGGAGATGTACAACCCCACCGGCAGCGCCAAGATCCGCATGGCCCGTCAGATGGTCCTCGACGCCGAGGAACGCGGCGAGCTCCGCGAGGGCGGCCACATCATCGAGTCCACCTCCGGAAACACCGGCCTGGGCCTGGCCGTCGTCGCCGCCGAACGCGGCTACCGCTTCACCGCCGTCGTCGACAACCACGCCGCGGTCGACAAGCTGCGCGGCATGCAGGCCATGGGCACCGAACTCGTCTACGTCGTCGAGGACGGCGGCGAGGAACTCAACACCGCCGCCCGCGAGGAACTCGCCGAGGACATGGCCCGCGGCAAGGACAACACCTTCTTCACCGAGCAGCACAACAACCCCAGCAACGCCGTCGGCTACTACCCCGTCGGCCGTGAGATCGCCCAGGCCCTCGACAACCGGGTCGACGTGTTCATCGGCGCGGTCGGCACCGGCGGCGGCCTGTGCGGAACCGCCCTGGAGCTCAGGAAGCACGCCCCCGGGGTCGCCGTCGTCGGGGTCGAACCCAAGGGGTCCATCGCCTTCGGACCGCCCGCCCACGACTACTTCCAGTCCGGCACCGGCACCCCCGAAGGCGCCACCATCGGCCTGCTCGTCGACTACGACCTCATCGACGAAGGCGTCAAGGTCGGCGACGTCGAGGCGTTCGCCACCGCCCGCGTCGTCGCCCGCCGCACCGGCCTGCTCATCGGCGGCTCCGCCGGCGGCGTCGTCCACGAGGCCCTGACCCGCCTCCAGACCCTCCCCCCGGACGCGGTTATGGTCGCCTTCATCAACGACGGCGGCGAGAAGTACATGGACACCGTGTTCAACGACGACTGGATGATCGCCCGCAACCTCATCGACGACGCAGTCGAGGCCGGCATCGACGAGACCCTCGCCAAACTCCGCAGGTCCTGACTTTCAGAAACGTGACTCCCACCATGCCGCAACTGACCACCCTGGCCCGCGACAGCCGAGCGCTCGCCGCGCTCGCCGTCCCCCTCGCCCTCACCCAGCTCTCCCAAGTCGCCCTCACCACCACCGACACCATCATGATGGGCGTCCTGGGCACCGAGGCGCTCGCCGCCGGCGGCCTCGCCCTGGTGATCTTCAACCAGCTCCGCACCATGGGGGTGGGCCTGGTCACCTCCGTCGGCAACCAGGTGGCAGCCGCAGCAGCCCGCGCCGAGCTCGCCACCGCGGACTCCGCGGCGGGCCCCGGCGCAACGACGGGCTCCGGCACCGAGGTCCGCGGCCTGGTCCGGGCCGCCATGGCCGTCGCCACGATCGCCGGGGCGGCCGGCGCCGTACTGATGATCCTCATAGGCCAGGCGGCGACCCTCCTCGGCCAGGACGCCGCCGTCGCCGACCGCGCGCAGGGCATGCTCGTCGCGCTCGCCCCCGGCCTGCTGCCCTGCCTCTGGTTCCAGGCGATACGCCAGTTCACCGTCGGCATGCGCCGCCCACAGGCCCTCCTGCAGATCACCGTCGCCTCCGTCGCCGTCAACGCCGCCCTCAACTGGGCCTTCATCCACGGCACCTGGGGCCTGCCCGAGCTCGGGCTCACCGGCATCGGCGTCGCCACCAGCAGCGTCTACCTGCTCTCCTTCCTGGCGCTGTACGCCAGCGCGCGCCGCGACCCGCAGCTCGCGCCGCTCCTCGGCCCCGACTTCTGGAAGGCCGACGCCCCGACCGTGCGCCGACTGCTCGGCCTCGGCACTCCGATCGCCGCCACCTACGGCTCCGAAGCCGGCTTCTTCTCCGTCACCGCCCTCCTGGCCGGGAGCTTCGGCGCCGCCGCGCTCGCCGCGCACACCGCCGTCAACCAGCTGATCTACATCGTGTTCCAGGTCGCCGTCGGCCTCTCCCACGCCGCCTCCATCAACGTCAGCCGCGAACTGGCGCTCGGTGACTTCGGCGCCGCCCGCCGCATCAAGAACACCGCGCTCGCCTGCGGCGCGGTGGTGATGGCCGTGGTCGGTGCGCTCTACCTCGCACTCCCCGAGCTCGTGCTACGCCCCTACTTCGACCCCCACGCGACCACCGACCAGCAGGGCCTGAAGATCGCCACCGGCCTGCTCGCCATCGTCGCCGTGCTCCAGTTCTTCGACTGCGCCCAGAACATCGGCGTCGGCCTGCTCCGCGGCCTCGACGACACCGGGAGCGGCTTCCGCATCACCCTCCTCGGCTACTGGCTCGTCGGCCTGCCCGCCTCCTGGCTGTTCGCCTACCCGCTCGGCGGCGACACCCGCGGCCTCTGGCTCGGTCTGCTCACCGGCCTCGCCACGACGGCCGTCCTCCTCCTGCGCCGCTACGGCCAGGCCCTCGGCGCCCGATCCGCCGCCACCCCGGCCGCGGTACCGGCAACGTGAACCAAGCGCCGGTGCGGTCCGCGGCCGCCGCTACGTGTCCGGGGAGAAGACGTCCAGCGCCGGGCCTTCGAGGGCGAGGGCGGTGAGACCGGTGGTGGTGCCGGACGCGTGTTCCTCACCGGGCTCCCAGCGGACACCGTCGCCGGCTGAGACGGGGACCTTGTGCCCGTCCGGACCGGCGACCCAGCCTTCGCCCGCGATGACCAGGAAGAGCTGGCTCACCGGAGCGGGATGGGTGCCGATGGTTCCACCTGACTCGATCGCCAGGCAGGTCACGTGAACAGCCCCCTCGCCGACGGCGACGCGGGTCGCGGTGGCGCCCACACTGCCGAAGCGATCGATGACCTTCTCCGCACGGTCGAAGCGGAACATCTCCACGTGGGGCCCTCGCAAGATCCGGAAGGCATCGATCATACGGGCGGACGGTCGACGTGCCGGCGGCGGGACGCGCCTCCGGGGGCGGTCGGGCCCGACGGCCGAACAACTGGCGCGCGGGGGCGACGGCCTGGCTCTGCTTCCTGCACGGATGAACCGGTCCTGCCGTCCGCCCCGTTCACCGTGTGAGGGGCACCGCCGTTCCGGCCGCCTCTCGCCGCTGCCCGGAGCAGTGACCCGGTGGGGAGGAACCGCTCATGCGTGCCGTGGCACGACCGTCGCGCCGACCGCGGTGGCACACCGGGGGCTGCCCTCACCCCTGCCCTTCTGCAGGCCTTGATGGCGGGGAGCCGCCTCCGCGGCGCCCGGCCACACGCGTACCTCCCCGCGCCCGCGTCTCGGCCCACGGTCGGCCGAGCCGGTGGAGCGGGTCGAGCCGGTCGAAGGGATCGAGCCGGTCGAACGGGTGGACTCGGGCGACTGTCCGGCTCCTCCCGCCCCCTCCCCCGCCCGAAAGTACGGAGGTCTGATGGGCCGCTACGTCATCCGCCGACTGCTCCAGGCGATCCCCGTGCTGCTCGGCGCAACGTTCCTGATCTACGCCGTGGTCTTCGCGCTGCCCGGTGACCCGGTGCAGGCGCTGGCCGGCGACAGACGTCCCAATCCGCTCGTGGCGGAGATGATCCGCCAGAAGTACCACCTGAACGACCCGTTCCTCCTCCAGTACTGGTACTACCTCTCCGGTCTCCTCCAGGGCGACCTGGGAGAGAGCCTCACCGGCCGCTCGGTCAGCGACATGATCGGCGAGTCGTTCCCCTACACCGTGTACCTCTCCCTGGTGGCCTTCGCCATCGAGGCGGTCATCGGTGTGCTGGCCGGTGTCATGACGGCACTGCGCAAGGGCAGTTTCATCGACCAGCTACTCCTCGTCAGCACCCTGATGGTGATCTCGATCCCGGTCTTCGTCACCGGCTTCGTCCTCCAGCTGCTGCTGGGCGTGAAGCTGAAGAACGACTACGGCTTCGACTTCTTCCCGGTCTCCTTCAACGACGAGGACGGACTGCGGGCCTACCTGCTGCCCGCGTTCGTGCTGGCGTCCACCTCGCTGGCGTACGTCGCCCGGCTGACGCGCACCAGCCTGATGGAGACCATGCGCGCGGACTACGTCCGCACCGCGGTCGCCAAGGGCCTGAAGCGCCACCGGGTGATCGGCCACCACGCCCTGCGCAACGCCCTGATCCCGATCGTCACCTTCCTCGGCGCCGACCTCGGCGGCCTGATGGGCGGCGCGGTCATCACCGAGAGCATCTTCAACATGCACGGCATCGGCGGCCTGCTCGCCCGCGCCGTGCACCAGAAACAGGGCACGGTCATCATCGGCATGGTGACGCTGCTGGTGCTGATCTACCTGATCACCAACCTGCTCGTGGACCTTCTGTACGCCGTGCTCGACCCGAGAATCCGCTACGAGTGACGGCGGCCGAGGGGCCGGCCGCCGGGGACCGCCTCCCGGATCTCCGGAGACCGGGCAGGTCGCGCGGTCACTCGCCCGAGCGCAGCGACTGCTGCCGGTTCTCGCCTCCGGTACAGGTGCACCGTACGAGGTCGGCGCCGACGGCGGTGGGGTCGACGATCGGGACCTGGCCGCTGCGCCGGTTGGTGCAGGTGCCGGCGGATTGAGCCGTGACTCAGGATCAGCGCGACCTGAAGCGTGCCGATGACCGCGCCGGGATCAGGCTCGGTGGTTCCGGCGCCACAGATACACACCGGGCGACGTCTCGACCGTCTCGTTGGGGAACACCTCTGATGCGCGGCCAAGAAGAGGATTCAGACATGCGATCCGGCGATCGCGGAGCCGTGTGAGGCGAGTTCGAGGGCTCGGTCGTCCAGTCCGGCGGCCATGCGGCCGAGCTGTCCGTTCCAACCAGCGAAGAGGGCCGAACCGCGATGCGGCCCCAGACCAACCTCAAGGACTCTCGCGCCGGTCCGGCGACGACGGCGGTCGGTGCATCACCACACGCCCGGACTCGAGGTCGATCCGGCGATCGAGCGGAGCGCCCGACTGCTCGTCGTCACGCAGCACCAGTCGGCGCTCCTTCTCCTCCGTCACGTGCCGCCGGCTCGGGGAGAGAAGAGTCTGAATCTCGCTGAACACGCTGAACATCGACGCTGCGCCGACTTCAGCCTCGCGCTTGCGCCAGTAGATCCAACCGTGCCGTTCCATCCACAGAAGGGCCCGGTCGGCGAGAAACAGGGTCGGCACGGCTGCCGCCGCCCAGAAGAAGATGCTCATCGCCCTGCCCCCTTGTGAAGGTGCCACTCTGCCCGGTTGCCCCACCGCCGCCGTTCCGGCGTTGGTCCCGATCTTGACAACGCAACGGCCGACACCAACGTGCCCGGTCGCTCGGCGTGTGCAGGCGTGGGCGGTCTCGCTCCGTGCTCTGGATCAGACCAGGAGGCCGGCTGATTCGACGGCCTCGCCCTCGCCGTCGCGTGCACCGAAGCCCACCCGACTCCGAGGATCGCTGTCCGGCGCCCCGCCGCCATGCAGGCGAGGTCCTCGCCGCGGGTGAGGCATGTCCCCACCCCGCATGCCACAGGAAGGGCACCAAGCCCCCGGCCGACGGGATCGACGCCGAGCCGGGCTGCCGGGGCGCGTCCGGGTCCGGGCCCCGGCGGGCCGGGCCGGCTGGCCGGATGGGATGATCTTGCCGACAGTTCCGTGTGAGGAGGCACAAGTGAGCGACCGCTCGATGCATGACCACCGCGACTGGGAGGAGGTCGTGCTCGCAGCTCGGGAGCGTGCCCGCGCGCGTCAGGCCCTCATGGTCGAGCGTTTCGGGCTGTCAGGTGACGTGGAATACCAGTGGTCGATGGACGACGCGCGGATCACGTGGTCACGCGAGGGGAAGGCCTTCCTCACCGGCCGGCTCACGTTGATCGGCAGCGTCAGCCTCGCCCGGCAGACCTGGCTGTGGTCCTGGGCGAACGATTCACTTCCGCAGGCCGTCCTGGGCGACATCGAGCAGGTGCGGCAGTTCGGCGAGCAGAACAGCTACCCCGTCCTGCCGTGGCCTGGTTTCGACCACCACCCCGAACTCGTCGCGGAGGCACGGATGGTGGCGGCATCCGTGCTCGACGCCGAGGGCCTCTGGGCGGATTCGACGGATGACGTGCAACTCCACTTTCTGGTGCATGACTTGGTACTCACCGCAGAAGGACGGTGACGGGCCGCACAGGCTGTCGGCGCCGCCTGGCGATCTGCTTCCCGCTGAGCCTCGGTCGCCCCGGTGAGCCCTTCGACAGGACCCCGGCCTCACCCCGCTCGCGCCATTGGCGGCGCCATCGCTCCACCGACCGCTCGCTGACCCGCAGCGCGGAAGCAATCTCCCGGTTCTTCCCCCCGCCCTCGAAGCGTTCCACGGCGTGCAACCGGATCCGCTCCCGCGCGGCTCTCCCAGCGTCGGTCAAGCCGCCGCCCTGCGCGTATCTCACACTCCAGGGCTATCGGAACGGTCCGACCGCCGTCAGGCGCACGGCTCCGACATCACCCGATCCAGTTCAGTAGCAGGGCGGAGGGTCCGGGGTACGGCCCTCCCCGACCGCCCCGGATGGACCGTTGCGTCCGACGGTCCACCCGGGGCCGGCCTGCCATGCCGGCCCGGCCACACCGGTCAGCCCGGTCGGTCCAGCCAGTCTGGTCAGGCCGGCGAGGCAGGTCCGTCCGGTCAGGCAGGTCGGTCCAGGTCGCCCTTGTCGCCGAAGTCCAGGCGGTCGATCAGCCCGGCAGCGGTGAAGGCGGCCACCAGTTCGTCACGGCCCTCGGTGAAGTGGGCCCAACTGTCGTAGTGGACGGGGACCACCCGGCGGGCGCCGAGGATCCGGGCAGCGTCGGCGGTCTGGGCGCTGTCGAGGACGATCAGCGCGCCGTCGAAGAGGACGGGGAATCGGGGAGCCCCCGCGAAGAGGATGGCGGTGTCCACCGGGCCGAAGCGTTCGGCGATCTCCTCGACCAGGCCGAGCGAGGCGTTGTCGCCGCTGACGTAGACCGTCGGCAGGCCCTCCCCCGTCAGGACGAAACCGACGACCTGGCCGGTGATCGGTTCGACCTCCTCACGGGCTCCCGGGCCGTGGAGGGCGGGCACGCCCGTCACGGTGATCGTGCCACCGCCGGGGCGGTCGAGGTCGATCGACTCCCAGTCGGACAGCCCCCTGGCCCCGTCCCCCAGCCGCTGCCCGCCGCCGGGGGTGGTGAGGGTGAGCGGGACGTCGGCGAGCAGCGCCCGGCCGGAGTCGTCGAGGTTGTCCGGGTGCTCGTCGTGGGAGAGCAGGACCACGTCGATGCGGCCGAGTCCGGCCGGTGCGGCGCAGGACGGCGCCGTCTTGGTCAGCCGGCCGCCCGGCACCTGGTAGTCACCGGGAGCGTCGAAGGTCGGGTCGGTCAGGAACCGCAGGCCGCCGTATGCGAAGAGGGCGGTCGGGCCGCCGAAGACGCGGACGGGGATCTGCTCACTGGTCGTGCCGGTCGTAGCCATTCCAGACACCTCACGGATGAGAATCGGTTTATCCGTGAAGGACGGTAGCCGTTTCTCACGGACGAACGCAAGCCGTACCATGAGATCCATGAGCGAGACCCTGACCGCCGAGACCGCGCTGCCGCCCGCACCAGGGGCGCAGGACTACCTCGCCCTCGACTTCGCCAACAGCGCCGTCGCGCTGCCCGGGGGACACTTCATCGACCTCCTCGGCACCCCCGCGGCAACGGACAGGTGGCTCACCGAGCACGGTCTCGCCCCGGCCGGCGTCCGGGTCCAGGAGATGTGCACGGCACAGCTGCGCTCGCTGCGCGAACACCTCCGGTCGCTGTTCGCCGCGCGGGTCGCCGGACTGCCCCCGCTGCCTGCGGCCCTGTCCGCCGTCAACGCCGCGCTCAGCAAGGCCCCGACGGCGGCCCTGCTGCACTGGGACGAGACCAACGGCCCCTACCGCGCGACGCCGTGCCCCACCACCGAGATCCTCGACCACGCGCTCGCGGCCCTGGCGGCCAACGCGGCCGACCTCCTCACCGGCCCCGACGCCGACCGCCTCACCACCTGCGGTTCCACCCCCTGCAACCGCTACCTGCTGCGCCACGGCCGCCGCCACTGGTGCTCCACCCGCTGCGGCGACCGCGCCCGCGCCGCCCGCGCCTACGCCCGACGTGCGGAGCCGAGGACCGACTGACGCACGCCTCGCACCCGGCCGACCGTCCGGCCGTCGGCGGCGGCCGGCCGGATCATCCGGCCGCCCTCGCCTGCGCCGAGGCGAAAGGTCCGTCCAGGGCGGCCCACTGCAGGAGCAGGATGGTCTTGCCGTCGGTGATGCGGCCGTCGCGGACCATGGCGAGGGTGTCGGCGAAGGGCAGTTCGAGTACTTCGATGTCCTCGCCGTCCTCCTCCAGCCCGCCGCCGCCTCCGGTGCGGTCGGCCGGGGCATAGGGGGCCGCGTAGAAGTGCAGGCGTTCGGTGACCGAGCCGGGGCTCATGTAGGCGTCGAGGACGTGGGTGAGCGGGCCGAGAGTGACGCCGAGCTCTTCGGCGGCCTCGCGCCGGACGGCGGCGAGCGGCGCGTCGCCGTCGAGCAGCCCGGCCGCGGCCTCGACGAGCATGCCGTCCGGGTGGTCGTTGACGTAGGCCGGGTAGCGGAACTGGCGGGTGAGCAGCACCCGTCCGCGCTCGGCGTCGTACGGGAGCACGACCGCGCCGTTGCCGCGGTCGTACGTCTCGCGCTGCTGGGTGACCCAGCGTCCGTCTCGGCGCCGGTAGTCGAACGTGGTGCGGCGCAGGACGTGCCAGCCCTGGGAGGTGAGCTCCACGTCGCGGACCACGACGTCGGGGTTGCGGTCGAGGTCACGCCCGGCGCGGTCGAGGCGGGTGCGGCCACGGTGGTCAGGGGCGTCGATGCCGGGGCGGGTGTTCACTCGCTCTCCTGAGGGGTGCGGCGCGGGATCTCGTCCACGTCGTGGTAGACGGGCAGGCCGCGGCGGCGGGCAGTGGCGACGTCCTGATCAGCTCCGGTGGAGTCACCGGGCAGCCGGAGCACGGCGTCGCAGTGGGCGAGCAGGCGCTCGGCGGCCGGGTAGAGGACCTCGTCGGCGAGGGGGTCCGTGGGGCCCGCGCCGGCCGAGCGCAGGACGGGCAGGGCGACCCACTCTCCGATGACGGGGAGGTGACCGGCCGCGAAGACCGGCCACGCCGCGGCTTCGAGGCGGGCGAGGTTGGCGGCCATGGCCTGTGGGTCGCCGTCGGCACCGGACCGGTAGGGGCCGGCGATGAGGATGAGCATCGGCTTGTCGGTCATGGCGCGCTACGATACACGCAGAAACGTGCAAGAACAGGAGAGAACACGGATGCTGGCTGCTGAACGGCGCGACCACCTGCTGGGCCTGCTCGCGCGAGAGGGCAAGATCGTCGCCAAGGACGTCGCCGTGGACCTGGGCATCTCCGAGGACAGCGTGCGACGGGACCTGCGCGACCTCGCCGCCGAGGGGCTCTGCCACCGCGTCTACGGCGGAGCGCTACCCGTCTCCCCCGCCGTGGCGGACTACACCGCCCGGAAGACCGTCACCCCCGACGGCAAGCGGAAGGTCGCCGCAGCGGCCGCCGCTCTGGTGAAGCCGGGCAGCGCCGTGATCCTGGACGGCGGCACCACCGCCCTCGCCGTCGCCCGCCTGCTCCCGCCGGACCTCACCTGCACCGTGATCACCCACAGCCCGACCATCGCGGCCGCGCTGCTCGACCATCCGCAGGCCGAGGTCTTCCTGCTGGGCGGCCGCATCTTCAAGCACTCGGCGGTCGCCTGCGGTGCCGCCGCGGTCGAGGCCGCCCAGAACGTCTCGGCCGACCTCTGCCTCCTCGGCGTCACCGGCGTCCACCCGGCGGCAGGACTGACCACCGGCGACGCCGAGGAGGCCGCGATGAAGCGCGCCCTGGCCGCGCGGGCCGCGGACACCTACATCCTCGCCTCGTCCGAGAAGATCGGCACGGCCTCACGGTTCCGCGTCCTGCCCTGGGAGGAGATCAGCGGACTGCTCACCGACGCCGATCCCCGGCACGCGGTCGTCGAGCGGCTCACGGCGCGCGGCGTGGAGGTCCTGTCGGCCGGCTGACGGCCACGGGCCTCGGCGGGGTCTCCGGCAGCCTGCAGATTTCGCGTCGCCGTCCACCGCGCGGCCGTCTACCGAGCGGGCGTCCTCCGGGCGTCCGGGCGGCCGGGCGGAAAATCGGGTGACCAGGGACGGCGGGCGCGTTAACCTCGGCCGTATGAACGTCACAGGCCGAAGCACCACCGCGACCGCGCGAGCGACCAGCTCGCCGGTTGCCGCCGCCTGACGTACCCCTTTCCCACCGGCGACCGGACACGGTCCGCCGGTGGTTCCATGGCGTTTCCCGCCCCGGTTCCGATGACCGCGCGGACCAGTCGTCCGGTGCCTCCCCGCAGTTCACGCGAAGGAGCCACCCCATGAACACCGATCAGATCGTCCGCACGTTCGTCGAGTACTTCGAGGATCGCGGCCACCGCCGGATCACCGGCTCGACCCTGCTGCCGCCGCCCGGTGACCCCGTGCTGTTCACCACCTCGGGCATGCACCCGCTCACCCCGCACCTGGAGGGGCGCCCGCACCCCCTCGGCAGGCGGCTGGTCAATGTGCAGCGCTGTCTGCGGACCACGGACCTGGACGAGGTCGGCGATCGCACCCATCTGACCGTCTTCGAGATGCTCGGCACCTGGTCGCTCGGCGACTACGAGGGCCCGCAGAGCCTCGACTGGGGTTACGGGCTGCTCACCGAGGGGTTCGGCATCGATCCCGGGCTGCTGCACGTCACGGTCTTCGGCGGCGACGACCAGACCGGACCGGACACCGATTCCCTGGAGTTGTGGCAGTCGCACGGGGTGCCGGTGGAGCTCACCGTCGAGGACAACTGGTGGTCCAACGGCCCGACCGGGCCGTGCGGCCCCGACTCGGAGATCTTCCTGTGGACCGGCGACACCCCGCCCGAGTCGACGCCGACCGGTGACGACCGCTGGGTGGAGGTGTGGAACCACGTCATGATGCGCCACCGACGACTCGTCGACGGATCGCTCGTGCCGCTCCCCCAGCGCAACGTCGACACCGGGCTCGGCCTGGAACGGCTGGCCTCGCTGCTGCATGGCCGGACGTCGGTGTTCGAGTGCGACGTCTTCGACCCCTGGCGCCGTGTGGTGCCGACCCTGTGGCAGTTGGACGAGCCGTCACTGCGGCTGGTCTGTGACCACCTGCGCTCCGCCATGGTGGTGATCGGAGACGGGGTGCGCCCGGCCAACACCGGCCGCGGCTACGTGCTGCGCCGGCTGGTACGACGGGTGCTCACCGTGCTGCGGCGGGACGATCCCTCGCGCAGTCTCGGGGACCTGCCGGACGAGCTGATCCTGCACACCCTCGACCGCTTCCGCCAGGAAGGGGATCCGGATGCCGTGCGCCGGGTGCTGCTCGACGAGGAGCGCCGTTTCGGCCGGCTCCTGGAACGCGGCCGGCAGATCCTGGCCCGCCCCCGGTTCCGGGGCCCGCTGCGCGAGGAGGACTTCCACTACCTCCACGACACCCACGGTCTGCCGCGCGACCTCGTCCTGAACCTGCGACCGCAGTAACGGCCCGGAGCCCGGCGGCGACGAGGCCGACGAGGCCGAGCCGGCGAGACCGATGAGGCCGACGAGGCCGAACCAATCGCAGGCGTGACGCGCCTGGCCGCCACGGCGGCACTGCGCCACGGAGGTGGATCCCCGGTCGGGGAACCGGGGATCCACCCCAACAGGGCTTCCAGCCGGTCCCGTTCGGCCCGAGCCGGTGGCAGCCGGCCGGCGTTCTCGATCCCGGTCCACGCAGCAGCCCCAGGGTCCCGGCGCCCCCACCCCGCGCAGACGAGGCTTTTGTACAGGTCTAGACTCATATGATGTGACGACTACTCATATACCCGACCTGATCCGCTATGTACGGGAGAACTCCCCCTTCTACCGCGACCTCTACGCCGGCCTCCCGGATGACCTCGCCGGCCCTTCCGACCCCACCGGCCTCAGCGCGCTGCCGCTGACCGAGCACACCGCCTACTGGGCGGCCCACGGCATCACCAACAGCCGGGTGCTCACCGGGCCACACGAGGACGGGATCGTCTTCAAGACCGGCGGCACCACCGGGGCACCACGGGTGTCCATGTACACCCGCGCGGAGTGGCGCCGCATGAGCCGGACGTTCGGCGGCGGCCTGCCGGCCGCCGGGCTGCGCGCCGGGGACAAGGTCGCCAACCTCTTCTACGCCGGCGAGCTCTACTCCAGCTTCGTCTTCACCCTCAACTGCCTGCAGGAAGCGCCCGTCCCCACGGTGCAGCTGCCGATCGGCGGCGCCGCGCCACTGGACGCCACCGTCCAGGCCCTGCGCGACTTCTCCGCGACCGTGGTCGCCGCGCCGCCCACGTCACTGTGCCGGCTCGCCCGCGAGGTCGTCGACACCGTCGGGACCCTGCCGGACGTCCGCATCGCGCTCTTCGCCGGCGAAGCCTGCTATCCGGACCAGGTGGCACTGCTCACCACCGCCTTCCCCAACGTGGCCGTCCGGTCGATCGGTTACGCCAGCGTGGACGCGGGCGTCCTGGCCGGACCGGTGGCCGGGGAGCCGGACAGCCGGGTGCACGAGGTCTTCACCGAGGACAAGGTGGTGGAGCTGCTCGATCCGGAGACCGGCGAGCCGATCGAGGAGGAGGGCCGCCCCGGCCGGGTGGTCGCCACCGATCTGGTCCGCCGTCTGATGCCGGTGATCCGCTACCCGGTCGGCGACCTCGCCGAGTGGGTCGACTTCCCTCGGCGGCGCCTGCGGCTGCTGGGACGCTCGGAGGAGGGCGCCCGGGTCGGGGTGGTCACCGTCTATCTGGAGGACCTGCGCGCCCTGCTGGCCGCAACCGGCGGGCACGGCCCGATCGTCGGCCATCAGGTGGTCCTGCGGCACCGGGCCGAGCGGGACGAGCTGGTGCTGCGGCTCGCCGCCCCGGGCGGAGGAAACCCGGACCTGGAACGGGAGTTGACGACGCGCCTCGGTGAGACCCGGCCGATGTTCGCCGACCACGTCCGCAAGGGCCTGATCCACCCGCTGGCCTTCGAATGGGTCGCCCCGGACGGCCTCGCGGTCAACCCCCGGACCGGCAAGCTGGTCCGGCTCCTCGACGAGCGGATGGGGTAGCCCCCGTAGCATCCGTGGCGCCGTACTACGGAGCCACGGATGCCACGGGAGCCACGGGAGCTACGGGCCGCCGCCTGGCGGCGGCCCGCGGTCCTCAGCGGTTCCGGGCCCGGCGGTCGACGACCGCAAGGAGCTTGCCGCTGGCGGCCGTCCGCTCGAAGTCCTCGGCGGGGGCGTGCTCCACGGACAGCTCCACCAGGCCGTCGCGCACCACGGCGGCCGCGAGGTCCGGGTAGGCGTCCAGGAACTCCCTTACCGCGTCCGGGTGTTCGGCCGGGCGCGGGTCTTCGCCCGCGCCCGGGTCCTCGCCCGGGCGCGACTGCGAGCGGAGCCCCTCCAGGCGGACGGTCAGCTTCTCCCGGGCGCTGTGCTCGTCCTCGTCGAGGAGCAGCTGAAGGGCGCCGTGGTGGTCCAGCCGCTCCTCGGCCGCCAGCACGAAGCGACGGTAGTTGAGGAAGTGGCTGCCACTGCGGAAGATGTCGCCGAAGCGGCCGAGGAGTTCGAACCGCGGGGTGCGCCGCCCGCAGGGGCAGCCGCCGTCCACCCAGCGGCCGAGGTCGCCGATCTCGTAGCGGTCCAGGCGCTGGCCGCGCCGGCTGTGCGCGGTGAAGACCAGCCGCCCGGCCTGCCCCGGACCGGCCGGGCGGTCCTCCTCCAGGTCGAGGATCTCCAGCGTCTGCAGTCCGCTGAACAGGTGGTGGACCCGGTCCCCGGCATCCGGGCACTGGTAGCCCAGCGGGCCGGCGTCCACACTGCCGTACGCCGCCGAACGGATCAGCTCGACGCCGAACTCCTCGCGCAGCCAGGTGCGCTGGCGCTCGGGGAAGTGTTCTCCGCCGTAGAAGAGCTTGCGCACCCCGCGGTACTCGCGGAGCACGTCCGCGCCCTCGGTGAAGACCCGCAGCAGGTAGTTCGGCATGCCGAAGAGGGTGTCCACCCGGTGCTCGACGATCGAGCGGGCGACGGCCGCGTGGTCGTCCTGGGCGGCCATCGGGAACTGCACCGCGCGCAGGTTCTCCAGGACCGAGTAGAAGCTCAGGAAGCCGCCGTAGAGCAGACCGCCGAAGAAAAGGTTCATCGCCCGGTCGGTGCGCGGGTCGAAGCCCGCCGCGAGCACGCCCTCGGCCCCGTGCCGCATGTGCTCGTGGTAGTCGTCCCAGCTGAAGGCCGAGAGCTTGGGCGCGCCGGAGCTGCCCCCGCTGCGGAAGAACACCTCGGCCCGGCCGAGGTCCTCCTGCAGCTGCTCGAACTCGCTCTTCGCCGTCACCGGCACCGGCGGGGGCGGCAGTTCGCGGGCGCCGACGAGGTCGTCCAGGCAGGCGTCGGCGGAGAACCGGGCGTCCAGCTGGACGTCCACCCGGCGGCTGTAGCGCTGCAGCGCGTACACGCCGTCGTGCGGCTCGCCGTCGTAGCTGTCCAGCATCCGCCCGGGGACGGTGACCCGCTGGACCCCGGCGGCGAGGACGGCGCCGGCCAGCTCGGCGGTGTCGCGGCGGGAGGCCCCGATCCCGGCGGTCTGCAGGTAGCGGCGCATCGGGCGCAGCACCTCGCCGATCCGCTTGCGCGGCAGCGGCTTGACCCAGACGGTCCGGTGCAGCGGGGAGGCCCGCAGGGCGCCGCGGGTGTCGGCCAGGACGTGCCAGCGGGCGGCGGGGTCGGCGTGCACCTTGGTCAGGCCCAGGTGCTCCTCCAGCCGCGCCACCAGCACGGTGTTGGTGATCTCGGCGCTCTCCAGCAGCTCCGGCTCGGCCGCGCTCGGCGGCTGGGCGGCGAGGACGGCGGCGAAGCGCTCCGCGAACGCGAAGAGCTGATCGTGGTCCTCGGTGTCCAGGTAGATCACCTGGGGGCTGGCGCAGGCCTGCTGCTCCAGGCGGCAGATGTCCTGGGCGATGCCCGCGAGCGTCTCGGGGGCGGACCAGGCGTCGGCGGTGAGGTAGGCGAAGGAGAGCTTGGGCCCCCAGTCGACCAGCCGGCAGCCGGGCGGGGTGAGGGCGGCGATGGCGTTGACCGCCTCCTCGCCGCCCCAGGCGGCGACGGCGTCGGCGGCGCCGCAGAGCCGGGCCAGCCAGTCGGTGCGGGAGGAGGGGAAGCCCAGGACGACGGTCCGCGCGGCGATGGCGCCGGTCGGGTCGAGCGCGGCCAGTTCGGCGAGCAGGGCGTGGGTGAAACGGCTCCCGCCGCTGGTCTTGACGATGTTGAGGTTGCCCGCGAGCAGGCCCTCGACCACGCTGAGCGCGCCGGCGGCGGGGGCGTTGCCCGGGGCGATGTGCACCAGCAGGCCGACCGGCAGCCAGCCCTCGAAGATCTCACGGCGGAAGTCGAAGCGGGCCAGCCGTCCGGGGTCGATCCCGCCGAGCTCGCGGGTGACCTTGGTCTCCAGGGCCTCGCGGCCGAGCGCCTCGGTGAGGTCGTGGAGGGTGCGCTCGCGCTCCGCGGTGTCGACGTCCGCGTCGTCGAGCAGCCGGGCGAGCCGGCGGTGCTGCTCGCTCGCGGGGTCGGCCAGCGTGGCGGCGAGGCGGTCGCAGGCGGCGAGCACGGTCAGCGGGCTGAGCGGGACGGCGAGGGCCTCGGTGGTGCAGGTGTCGAGCCCCGCGAGGCGTCGCTCGGCTTCGGTGTCGTCGACCCAGCTGCCCTGCCAGTAGTGCCGGTCGGTGGTCGCTACGGGAGTCGTGGGGCTGGTCATGAGGCCTTCTCGGTCTTGAGGAGTTCGGCGGCGGCGATGGCACAGCTGCGGTTGCGGCTGAGGCCGGCCCGGCCGTGCACGGTGAACCAGGGGGTGGACAGTGCGCAGCCGCACTCCTCGGGCGCGTGCTGGGTGACCAGGTCGCCCATGAGGACGGACTGGGCGGGCACCGAGGTGACGTACGGCGAGATGAACTGCGCGTAGCCCGGCTCTCCGTAGGGCAGCGGTGTCAGGTCGCGCACCGAGCGGACCAGCATCCGGGCCCAGACCGGCACGTGCAGGTTGTGGTTGGGGCATTCCATGTGCAGGACGGAGTGTTCGGCGGCGCCGTAGCCGTCGCGGATCCGCTCGTCCGGGATGCCCAGCTGGTCGTGGATGCGCCGGTACAGCTCGGGCTTGGCGACCTGCTTGTCCGCGTGGCCCTTCCAGCCGCCGCCGAAGACGACCAGCGAGCGCGGGGAGAGCTCCAGCGGGCCGATGCCCAGGTCGCGCATCCGGTCGAGGGTGAAGGAGAGGAAGGCGGGGAACCCGAGGATCCGCACCGGGGCGCCCTCCTCGGCGTACCGAATCAGGGTGCGGACGCAGCCGAAGGGGTCGAACTCGTGGGTGCTGCCGGTGTGCTTGAGGGCGTACTCGACCGAGCGGACCGGGGCGAAGTGGCACAGGTACTCGTCGGTGAACGACGTGCCGAGGTTGAGGCCGGGCCGGGGCTGGTAGTTGGAGAGGAGGTAGTTGACCGGCTCCCGCTCGTCGATCCAGCCGTAGTGGTCGAAGACCCGGGCCACCATGCGCTGGCCGTTGCGCAGGGTGAACTCGTCGAAGAACATCTGCGACCGCTGGCCGGTGGTGCCGGAGGAGGTGAGGTGCAGCAGCACCTCTTCGCGGGGCAGCGAGAGGATCTCGTGGGCCTTGAAGAAGTTGGCGTGGACGAAGGGCAGCCGGTCGAGCTCCTCGATGCTCTCGATCGGGCGTCCCGCGCCCGGGCCGGCCTTGAGCAGCCGGTCGAAGAACGGGGACCTGGCCGCGTGCCAGGCGTTGGACTCGTTCATGGCCGCGGTGAAGAGGCGGTCCGAGGCTGGGCCGGCCTGGTACGGCTCGGCGATGTCGCAGAGCTGCTGTACGTGGGCCAGCGCATCGGCGTCGGGTACCGCGACCGGGCGCAGGTACTTGTTCATCGGAATATCCCGTTGGTGTTGAGGTTCTGGTGCTTCCACAGTTCGATGTACTGCTCGGCGAACGGCTGGAAGGCGGCATCGATGGACAGGCCGCGGAAGTCGAGCGGCTGGAGGGTGCGGGCCATCACCACGTAGTCACGGAAGCCCTTGTCCTCCCGGCGCATCGCCGGGTAGGCGGCCACCGGCAGGAACCCGTGTGCGAGCAGCAGCCGCAGGTTCTCGTAACTGTCCAGTGGCAGCAGGGTTTCGAGGTAGCTGGCGCCGTGGGCGGCGAGCTTCTGGGTGATGGTGTCGAGGTCGTCACCGATCGCGGAGAGCCCGGGTTCGGCGCCGATCAGCGTGCAGTACCCGTCGGACGGACTGAGCTGCGCGTACAGCTCGTAGCGGCCGTCGGCGGGCGTGAGCAGCACGTTGGGGGTGTGGAAGGGGTAGAAGCACTGCCCGGGGTCGGGCAGGTGGCGGGCGAAGTGGCGGGCCACGAACTGCGGGGCGTCGACGAGTTCGAGCCCCGGGCCGGGACCCCGGGCCGGGACCGGCAGCGGCTCGTCGGCGAGCTCCGGCCTCGGGTGCGGGCCCGGGACGGCGTCCAGGGCCCGCATGAGGCCGCCCAGGGCCTGCGGGACGCGTGCCACCGGCAGGCGCTGTTCGAGCACGCCCTCGCGGTGGCGGGCCAGCAGCACCATGGTTTCGTGCCGTGCGGCCTTGCGCAGGTTCGGCAGGACGCCGAGTGCGCGGAACCCGGCCTGCAGGCAGATCCGTTGCGGCGCGGTGGAGTTGGTACGGGCGGTCGAGTAGAGCGAGTCGGCCGGCCGATCGCCGCCTAGCAGTGCCTCGCTGAGCTGCCGGACGGCCAGGTGGCCCGCGCCGAGGCCGCGGGCGTCCGGGTGGATCACCAGGCCCTGGAGCTTGCCGAGCCGGGCGGCAGGGTCGAGGGTGCCGACGATCGAGCCGAGGAGCCGGCCGCCGGCGGGCTCGCGGGCGACCAGCCAGGTGGTCTGCGGCGAGCTGATCTCGCTCGCCATCACGTCGGGATCGGTCCCGAGCGGCAGTGCGTACGCACGCCCGTAGACCTCTCGGTACAGCAGGAGCAGCGCGTCGACGTCATCGGGACGCGCCGGGGAATAGTTGAGCACCGGATTGCCTCCCCCCACGAAGGCGGTACGTCCACGGATCTGCGTGGACGCGACATGGAAGAGCGAATTCACGCCCGGCGGCGAGCACCCGGATTGGGGCAACCCGCCACACGGCGGACCGGATGGGTCGCGAAAGCCGCGTTGGGCACGAACGGAAGGAGTGCGGTCACTGTAGGTTGACCGACCATCACACTAACCCGGCTCCGGCATCACGGCGGCCCCCTTCGCCGGCGGTCGATGCCGTCTCAGCAGGTGGGACAAGGGGTTCACCGGTAGTGGTGCGACAAGGATCACAACCATTCAGAAGCAGCGGTGATGGTTCGCCAAAACTCTTCTGATGGATCATCAAATATGTACGAAATTCAACGAATGAATTGATCCACCCTGCCCCAGGGCGGTGATTTTCCGGACGGCGTCGGAGATCTGCCGCGCCCCGGGGCCGAGTGGTCGCCGAGCCCGTTGTGGGCGGTGATCGGGGCGCGTATCCGTCGGCCGAACAGAGCGCCGTCGACCTCACCGGCCCCTCGGCCCGGCCGCTGCCGGACCGGGCCGGCCGGCATCTCGACCCCTCGGCCCGGCCGCGACTCGACCGGGCCGGCCAGCATCTCGATGGGCAGCGGCGGCCACTTCGGCTCTTCCCGGGTGAGGCTCGCCAGCTCCTCCGGGGGTTCGGCGCCGTCCCGAACGATCACGACGTAGGCCTTCGCCTCCTGCGGGCTCAGCCGCGGGGCCTGCCTGCGCAGGTGGCTCATCGCGGCGACGATCCCGGCGGAGCGGACGAGCGCGTCTCGACGGGAAGGCGGTCCGAACGGGCGGTCAGACGGTCAGCGCAGCGAGCTCCGCGTCGGCGCGCTCCGCGACCAGGGCGAGGACGCGCCCGGCGGCGACCAGGTCCTCGGCGGGTATCCCGCCCCAGACGCGGGCGGTGATGGGGGCGGTCTCCGCGGCGACGACGGCGAGCAGCTCGCGCCCCGCATCCGTGGCGCGAAGGTGCGCACCGTCCACGACGAGCAGCTGCCGCGCCAGCAGCCCGTCGAGAGTGGCGCGGATGTCGGCCGGATCGGTCTTGAGGGAACTCCGGACCTGCGTGACCAGTTCGGCCGGCGTCTGCGGGGCGTCGGCGGTGACGGCGGCGCGCAGGGCGACCTGCTGCTGGAACGTGACGCCGTGCCGGGCCAGGACGTGCTCCAGGACGCCGCGGGCGGCGTAGTGGGCCAGGCCGAGGGCGCGGGCGTCGGCGGCGGGTGCGGTGGTGGTGGAGGCGGTGGTGGTCATGGTGTTCTCCCCTGAGTGCTCTCGTCGTCGGGCAGGGATGGAGCGAGAGGTACGTCGAGCAGGGCCGTCAACTCCTCGGTGAAGGCGCGCGTCCGCGGGGCGTCGAGGCCGCCGAGCGGCTCCAGCAACTGCTGGAGGAGGCCCTGGACCACCGCGATGGCCTGCCGCGTGACGGCCTGGCCCTCGTCGGTGAGGGCGAGCTGTACGGCGCGCGGGTCGCGGGGATCGCGGGTGCGCTCGATCAGCCCGGCGGACTCCAGCGCACGCGCCAGCTTCGAGACGTACAGCGCCTCCAGCCCGGTGTGGTCGGCGAGCCGGCGCTGACTGGGCCGCTCGCCGGCGCGCTGCATGCCGTACAGCGACGCGACCAGGGAGTACTGCGCGTGCGTGAGGCCCAGCGGGGCCACCGCGCGATCGACCGCGACACGCCACTTGTTGGCGAGCCGCCATACCAGGAAGCCGGGCGTGGTGCCCGTTGAACCCTTGCTCATGGCAAATAGAGTACATGGCTACTATGTCCATGGCTACTATCTTCCGCCTGCCCCCCGCCGTTCCCGCCAGAACCCTCCACCGGAGCCCCCGCACCCGACCCCCGCGGAGTCGGCGTTCGGGCGGCCCTGAGCCGCCCCGGTGGCGCGGGTGCGGGCCCCGTCGGCACGGCCGCGGCAGCCGTGCGGGCGGCGGGAGTTCGGCCCCGCACCAGGGCTTCCGGCGGCCGGTGCCTCGGCTAATCTGCACGGGTGACCACCGACCTGACCCTGCTGCCGCGTGTCGCCTACCGCGGACAGGAGGTCACCGCGCCCCGGCTCCGCGCCCTCCTCGCGCTGCTGGCGGTCGACCTGCGCACGGGCTGCAGCACCGAGCGGCTGGTGGCAGGTCTGTGGCCGGACGAGTTGCCGGAGCGGCCGGGAAAGGCGCTGCAGGTCCTCGTCTCCAGGGCCCGGGCGCAGTTGGGCTTCGACGTCCTCGCGAGCACGCCGACCGGATACCGGCTCACCCTCGCCGAGGATCAGGTCGACAGCTCCGCCCTGCTGCTGCACGCCGCCGCGAGCGCGGACCGGGCCAGGACCGGGGACCACGCGGGGTCGCTGGCTGCGGCCGAGGCCGGGCTCGCACTGTGGGAGGGCGCCCCCGACGAGGCCGGCGACACCGACGACCCCGTAGCCGTGTTGCGCACCGAGCGCGCCCCCGTCCACGGCACGCTCGTCCGCGCGCGGGCGCTCGCCCTCGCCCGGCTGGGGCGGCACGCGGAGGCGGCCGGGCCGCTGGCCGTGGCCGCCGCGAGGCATCCGCGCGACGAGGAGGTGCTCGCCGAGCTGCTGCGCGGCGAGGCGGCGACGGCGGGCCCGTCCGCCGCGCTGATGCGCTACGAGGCGTACCGCCGTGAGCTGCGCGACGGGCTCGGCACGGATCCGGGTGCCGGGCTCAAGGCCGTCCAGCAGGAGCTGCTGCGCGGCGAGGCGCCCGTGGTCAGACACGGCGTGCCGCACGAGCCGAACCCACTGCTCGGACGGGACGACGACATCGCGGCGGTGGAACGGCTGCTGCGCGCCTCCCGCGCCGTCACCGTCATCGGCCCCGGCGGCCTCGGCAAGACCCGGCTCGCGCACGCCGTCAGCCGCGGGGCCGAGCAGCGCGTGGTGCATTTCGTACCGCTGGCCGCCGTCACCGCGAACGAGGACGTGGCCGCGGAGGTGGCCTCCGCGCTCGGCGCGGGCGACGGACGGCCCGGCGCCGTGAGCGGCCACGCCTCGGCCGACCCGGTGTCCGGCATCCTCGGCGTGCTCGGCTCCGGGCCCGCACTGCTGGTGCTGGACAACTGCGAGCAGGTCGTCCGGGGCGCCGCCGACCTGGTGCGGGCCCTGGTCTCGTCCTCGAAGGACCTGCGTGTGCTCGCCACCAGCCGGGCCCCCCTCGGCCTGACGTCGGAGGCGGTGTACGCGCTGCCGGAGCTCGGTCTCGACACCTCCATCGAGCTGTTCACACAGCGGGCCCGGGCCGCCAGGCCAGGCGTGCAGCTGCCGCCGGACGCGGTGGCCGGGCTCTGCCGCCACCTCGACGGGCTGCCGCTCGCCGTGGAGCTCGCCGCGGCGCGGGTGCGGGTGCTCTCGGTGCCGGAGATCGCCCGGCGCCTCGGCGACCGGTTCGCGCTGCTGCGGGGCGGGGTGCGGGACATGCCGGAGCGCCACCGCACGCTGTACGCGGTCGTGGAGTGGAGCTGGAACCTGCTCGCCGAGGACGCCAAGGCCGCGCTGCGCACGCTGTCCGTCTTCCCCGGCGGCTTCCTGGGCGAGGCGGCGGAACAGGTGCTCGGCGAGGACGCGCTCTCTCTCCTGGAGCAGTTGGCCGATCAGTCCCTGCTCACCGTCGCCGACACCCCGGCCGGCGCGCGGTTCCGGATGCTGGAGACCGTACGGGAGTTCAGCGCGGCCCGGCGCACGGAGGCCGGCGGGGACGACGCGGCCGTCGGCCGGTTCCTCGCCTGGGCGCGGGACTTCGGGGTCGCACACCACGACGTCCTCTTCGACCCCGAACCGCGGGCGGCCTGGGAGCGGATCAGGGCCGAGCAGGACAACCTCGTGCTGGCCCTGCGGTACGCCCTGGCCCGGGCGGACGACCCCACCACCGCCGCCCTCACCGCCGCCCTCGCCGGCCTGTGGTCCACCGCCGCCAACCTTCCCCGCCTCGTCACCCTCGCCGCCGACACCGGCCCGCCGCTGTCGCACTACCGCCCCGGGCCCGAGTACGTCGAAGTCGCCCGCGCCGCCGCGGTGGTGTGCACGGCGGGCCTGCTCATGGGCTACGGCCCGCACGCGGTACGCCAGCTCGTCACCCTGCGGCGGCTGCCCCCGGCCCCGACGGACACGCTGCTGGGCGCCACCGCGGTGGTGCTGTGCGCGGTCCCCGAGATGCGGCCCCCCGACTACGACGCGCTGCACAGGCTCTGCGGCAGCGACAGCGAGCAGCCGCTGGTCGCCGGCCTCGCCGAGTGCGTCGCCACCTATGTCTGGGAGTACGAGCAGGACATCGACCGCGCGCTCGCCTCGGCTCACCGGATGGTCGCCGCACTGGCCCCGGTCGACAACCCGTCCATCCAGCTCATGCGTCATTCGCGGCTGGGCGAGCTCTGCTTGCGGACGGGGCAGGGCGAGACGGCGTACGAGCACCTCAAGGCGGCGTTCGAGACGCTGCCGCGGATCGGCGACGGGCACGACTACATCGGCATGCGCTCGACCCTCGTCCTCGCCTGCCTGCAACGCGGGGACCCCGACGAGGCCGAGTACTGGCTGCGGCTGGCGGAGAGTGACAACGCCCCGCAGCAGGACGCCTTCTACAGCACCGATCTCGGCGGGCGCGCCGAGATCGCGCTCGCCCGCGGGCTGACGGAGGTCGGTCTGGGCCTGTGGCGCAGCGCCGTCGAGCGCATTCTCGCGGCCGGCTCGACGCACAGCGGCGACCCCTGGCTCGACCCGTGGGCCCTGCAGATCCAGTCGGCGGCGGTGACGGCACACGCGCACGCCGGCCGCGTCGAGCTCGTCGCGGGGCCGGTCGACCGGCTGCGGAAGCGGCTGCGGACGCTGCTCTCCGGCCCGTCCGGCTCGCCCATGGAGCTCCCTGTGTTCGGGACGGTGCTGCACGCCCTCGGCCTGGTGGGGCTCGCGTCGGGCGACGCGTCCGCCGTCCGGATGATCGCGCTGGCCGAACGGCTGCGGGTGATGCGCGACTTCCAGCCGACGATGTCGGAGGAGCGGGCCCGGCAGAAGGCGCTGGACGCCGACGGGGCGGCGTACGCCGACGCGGTGTCGGAGTACGCCGCCCTGGGGCGGAGCGGGTTGCGGGACTCGGCCCGCGCTGTCACGGCGGTTACTTGGGGTCGCGGTTGAAGGTGGAGGTCGACCAGAAGTAGCCGAGGACGGCCAGGCCCAGGCACCAGGCGA
>NZ_JBVINN010000040.1:0-16732 GCF_055579305.1 Kitasatospora sp. NPDC032757
GCGATGCCGCCCTGGCCGCCAGCGCCAGCACCGTGCACGTCGCCGCCGTCGAAGACTGGCTGGCCGCCGGCACCGACCCCTGGCGCTCGGCACCCTCGCCTGACGGCGACCTGCCGAGTCCCGCACATCCGGTCCCCCGCCAGTGCGCACGACCCCTACTGCCCAGGACGGTCTGACACATAGAGCCGAACCACCCGGTCCACCCTG
Organism: Kitasatospora sp. NPDC032757; assembly: GCF_055579305.1. Taxonomy (NCBI): domain Bacteria; kingdom Bacillati; phylum Actinomycetota; class Actinomycetes; order Kitasatosporales; family Streptomycetaceae; genus Kitasatospora; species Kitasatospora sp. NPDC032757. The sequence continues at coordinate 208 of NZ_JBVINN010000040.1, forward strand.
GCCGACACCCCGGACACCGGCGGCGTCAACATGCGGGCCGGCCGCGTGTTCCTGCAGCCGACCCTCGCGCTGCTCCAGCAGAAGGGCCTGCTCAAGCCCGCCGGCCAGCCCGGTCACATCGCCATCGTCTCCAACGACGGCATCCCGCAGGAGTTCGACGCGATCCGCAAGGGCGACATCGACGCGACCGTCTCCCAGCCCAACGGCCTGGAGAACCAGCTCCCCGCCCGCTGGTCACCAAGGAGAACATCGGCGACCCGTCGCTCCGAGCCAACCGTGCCACGGGCTGACCGAGGCGGGCCCCAGAACCAGACCAGCAGCCACCACGACAACGGGACGACGGGACTGCGGTCTGCGCACCACCAGTGATTGCTCCCCACCCACCCCCACTGAAAGGCCGCACCATGCGAAGTGCACCGGTGGTCAGGGCGATAGTCGCCCTGACCCTTGGTACCACCGCCGCCGCTTGGTCCCCCGCCACGGCGACCGCCGCCACCACGACCACCGCCTGGTCCGGCGGCGCATTCTCCGTCGATACCGCTAGCCTCGTCCGCGAGGCGAACATCGCCCTGGGCAGCCCGAACACCGCGGCGACCCAGTCGATGCCGCTGGGCAACGGCACCCTCGGCGCCGCGGTCTGGGCCGCCAACGGCTTCACAGCCCAACTCAACCGCGCCGACACCCTGCCCGGCCGCAAGTCCCCCGGCTGGCTGCAGATCCCCGGCCTGTCGCGGATCACGAACGCCACCGACTTCACCGCCACCGTCGACCCGTACGACGGCGTGCTGCGCGAGTCCGGCGGCGGGATGAGCGCGACGATCTACGTCCGCGCCGACAAGGACGAACTGGTCGTGGACGTGACCGGCGCCGACCCGAACACCGCCCAGTCCGCCACCGTCAACCTGTGGTCCGGCCGCACCCCGACCGCCGCAGCCTCGGGCGGCATCGCGACCCTCGCCGAGACCTGGGTCGACAACAACGCCACCACCGGCTCCGGCCGGACCTTCGGCTCACTGGCCGCACTCACCGCTGGCGGACGCAACGTCACCGCCACGGTCACCGACTCGCAGACCGTGAAGGTGAACTTCACCCCCAACACCGATGGCAGCTTCCGCATCCTGGTCGGCAGCCCGAGCTGGACCGGCGGCAACGCCGCCACCACCGCCGCCGTGCTGCTGGGCACGGACGCGGCCGCGAGCACCGGCACCCTCCAGGCCCCGCACCTGGGCTGGTGGCACGACTACTGGGCCAAGCTCGGCCTGGTGAAGCTCTCCTCGGCCGACGGCACCGCCGACTACCTGGAGAAGCTTCGCACCCTGTACTACTTCTACACCGCCGAGGAGTCCCGCGGGCCGCTGCCCGGCTCCCAGGCCGGAGTCGCCGACCTCTTCAACTTCTCCCAGGACACCCAGAACTGGTACCCGGCCGGCTACTGGTTCTGGAACATCCGCGGACAGGTGGCCGCCAACATCGGCGCCGGCGCGTTCGAGCTCAACACCGGCCTCTACAACCTCTACACCTCCAACCTGGCCAACATCCAGACCTGGACCAGGGCCCACATGGGCAACCGGCCCGGGATCTGCGTGCCGGAGACCATGCGCTTCAACGGCAACGGCTTCCAGAACGACGGCGACCCGTTCGGCGACGCCTCCTGCGACCAGGCGCTGACCACCTGGAACGGTGCCACGGTCTCGACCGGCGCCGAAATCGGACTCTGGGTCTGGCAGCAGTACCTGACCACCGGTGACAAGGCCTTCCTTACGGCGAACTACCCGCTCATGCAGCAGTCCGCCCAGTTCCTGCTGGCCTTCACCACGGTCGGCGCCGACGGCAAGCGGCACGCGGTCGCCAACGTCCACGAGAACCAGTGGAACGTGCAGGACCCGGTCAACATGATCGACGCGATGAAGGGCCTCTTCCCCGCCACGATCTCCGCTGCCAGCATCCTGAACGTCGACGCCTCGCTGATCTCCCAACTGCAGGCCGCGATCCCGCAGATCCCCGACTACCCGCGCACCGACGCCGCGACCCACCGGCAGAACCTCACCGCAGCCGCCGACGCCTCCGGCACTGATGTGCTCGGCCAGTCCTCGCAGCCCACCGCGACGGTCTACAACACCGAGAACGACGACCTCGAAGCCGTCTGGCCCTACGGCCTGATCGGCGACAACTCACCCCTGTTGTCCGTGGCCCGGCGCACCTACAACAGCCGGGTCAACGTCCAGCAGAACGACTGGAGCTTCGACGCCGTCCACGCCGCCCGCCTCGGCCTGCCCGACCGGGTCGCCGCCGACCTGACCGCGCTCACCCAGAAGTACCAGACCTATCCCACCGGCCTGGCCAACCTGTGGGGCCAGTCCGGCGGCAGTGAGCCGTACATCGAGCAGGCCGCCAACGTCGCACTGGCGATCAACGAGGCGCTGGTCCAGGACTACGACGGCCTGCTGCGAATCGCCCCGGCCCTGCCACAGGGCTGGGACGCCGACGGCACCCAGTACATCCACGGCGGCAGCACCGTCTCCGTCCAGGTCCACGGCGGCGTCATCGGCACCGTCGGCATCCACGCCGGCTCCACCGGCACCATCAACATCCGCAATCCCTGGCCCGGCCAGAGCGTCTCGGTCGTCGACGGCACCGACCAGAAGACCGTCATCGTCCGCCCCACCAGTGCCGGACAGTTCACCATCCCGACCACGACCGGCAAGTCCTACCTGGTCCAGCAGGTGTCGGCCCCGGTCTCCGGCATGACGTTCAGCCGGCTCTCCGGCACACCGGCCACAGCGGCCAGCCACCTGGGCACCGTCCAGATCGGCCTGGACAAGACCACCGGCACCGGCCACATCACCGGCATCAACGGCCTGTGCGTCGACGACTCCGGAGCCGGCACCACCGACGGCAACCCCATCGTCGTCTGGGCCTGCAGCGGCACCGCCGCCAACCAGCAGTGGACCGTCGGCACCGACGGCACCCTGCGCACCCTCGGCAAATGCATGACCGCCCCCGGCACCAACCCCGGCAACAACACCCCCATCCAGCTGTACGGCTGCGTGAACGGGGCCGGCAACCAGGTCTGGCAGCCCCAGACCGACGGCACCCTCAAGAACCCGCAGAGCAACAAGTGCCTGGACGACTCGGGCGCCGGTCCCGCCGGCACCCAGCTGATCCTGTGGGACTGCTCCGCCGCCGCCAACCAGATCTGGCGCCTGCCCTGATCCCGACCTGACGCAACAAGGCCCGGGGTGTCGACCAACGATGGTGGTCGACACCCCGGGCACGCCTGGTCGTCGATGCCGCACTCGTCCGACCTCGACGACCCGGAACCAACCCGGGCCCGGCCTCGCCAGGACCGCCGCCGAACTGGGCGCCGTCGAGGGCGTCGAACTCGGCGACCTCACCGGCCCCGCCCGGCAAGCCGTCCTCCTCAGCGGTACGTCGAGTGCGCGCTCGAGTTGGCCGGCCAGGTGTGCCAGCGGCGGCTGCCCGAGCCAGGATGGATCGTGACATCGGTCGGCTCTGGCGGCACTGCCGCCGGGCTGGCTCTGGGGCTACGGCTCGCCGGGCTGCGGACGCGCATCCTGGGAGTCGTAGTCAACGACACCTTGCCACTGAACGGCGCCTCGCTCTCGGCGCTGGCGGGGAAGGTCCACGCCCTCCTGCGGGCTCGTGGGGCCGACCTGCCGGAAGTCGGGCACGGCCCGCACGATGTCGTCGCCGAGTACCGCTGGCTTGGTCGCGGCTACGCGCATCGGACCAAGCCCGGAGAGCAGGCGCTCGACCATGCCTCGTCCCGCGCCGGCCTGGAACTGGAGCGGACGTACACCGGCAAGGCCTCGCGGCACTCATCGGCTTCGACTCGGCGGGTACTTCGGCGAGGAGCCCGCTGTGTTCCTCAACACCTTCGGCCCCAGGTAGCCGTGCGGCGGCCACTCGCCCTCGCGGGCCGCCGGCTCCCACCACCCGTGCATGACCGGGTCCTCGGCAGTGAACGCAATATTCCGGACCGAGTGGCTGGTGACGTGGTGTCCGAAGCCCGGCGCGCCAGTGCCCGGTGCGCAGCCACCTCGAGACTGCCAGCGTCTCGGGTCGGACAGAACCTGATACCTCGCCACCGCACCTGGAACCTGCCCAGCTACTCCTGGCGCATCCAACGGGCTCTCACCGCCAGCCGCAGGTCAAAGCGGTGATTCCGCGTTGGTGATCGCATGGTGGTCGCAGCGGTCCATCAAGACGCGGGATCTGTAGCCTCGCGGGCTGATCAAGGAATCAGTACCGCAGGAGGCAGAGAATAGTGCGCAGTTCAGGGCGGCGGCGGGGCCGGGTCTACCGTCGGTGCGGGTGTCGTGATGCGGTGCGGCGCCAACTCGGTGCTTCGTTCCCGCGTCTGGCCGAGGAGGGACACGGGACCTTTCTGCGTCAGACCTGGAGAAGGCTGTGCCGCTGATCCACCGGGCGGTCCAGGAAGCCTGACGAAACAGCGAGGGCGGCCGGAGCTTCGTGCTCCGGCCGCCCTTTCGCGTCTGCGGCCCCTTCGGTGCCGTCTGCCCCAGGCTCTCACCATCACGCCTCCGGTCCTGCGAGGACGAAGTCGTCCTGGGTCAGCTCCGCTCGCAGCCGCTGCTCAACTGGTGCAGTGGGGTGTTTGAGCATGGGGAGTATTCCTTCGGCCAGGTTCTGTCCGGGCGGACCACGTGACGCATCACGTTGAGCCGCTGTTCGGGTCGTGGGGCGGGCGGTCTGACCGGCACCAGGCAGATAAAGCGGTGGTCGCCTGCCCGGCCTCCCTGCCACCATCTGGGTGTGACCACGTTGTTCCTGATGGTCGGCCTGCCAGGGGCCGGAAAGACCACGAGGGCTCGGCAGCTCGCCGATGAGCACGGCGCGCTGCGCCTGACACCCGACGACTGGATGATTCCCCTGTTCCGTGAGTCGGAGGCGAACGGGAAGCGCGACGTGTTGGAGGGGCGCATGCTCTGGCTCGCCTTGGAGGCGGTCAAGCTGGGCACCAACGTTGTGGTGGACTACGGCTGTTGGTCCCGTGACGAACGGTCTGCGATCCGGTGGCTGGCGCAGGCCGAGGGCGCGTCCTTCCGCATGCTCTACCTGCCGGTGGACGATGCGACCCAGCGCGCCCGGATCGCCCATCGCTGGGCGACTACCCCCGAGGAGACGTTCCCGATGACCGAGGCCGACATCCAGGATGGCCGGGCGCACTTCGAGGAGCCCGACGCGGCGGAGTTGGGAGGCGGCGAGGTCGCCGGCCCGCCCTCTGGCTGGGCGGGCTGGCGGGAGTGGGCCGCCTACCGGTGGCCGTCGTTCGCGTGACTTTTCGGCCCGACATGGTATGGGAAGGGCCCTTTGTACATGTCCCGTGACGCTCCAAACCCAATGTGGTTCAGGGGATGACGCGACCGATGTCGTTGTCTCGCTGATGGATCTGTTCAATCTCACCCCAGGGTGGCGGACCACCCAAACGCCAGGGGACTTGCTTCCCGTCTGAAGCGTGGATCGATCGCCTGGCGGCGTTGACGAACTCCCGTTGTGCAGCGTCGAGTTTCGTATGAATCTGACGAAGCATCGCCATGTCCTTTGGCTCCCCGAACGGGAAGGCACTGAACTCTCCTACGACTGAGGCGAGTTGCTCCGCAGCGATCCCCACATCGGTATCGGCTACCAGGCTGACCGACACCAAGGCGGCGTTCCACTCCTCCCAGTCGATCCCCTCGGGCTCGCGCTGCTCCCAGTACGCGTGGCGCATGCCGATCTCGACCGCGCCGAAGCTCTGGAGAAGGCGCTCGTACGCCGCGATCTTCCGATCGCGTATCCACTGCCCGGATTCATTGCGGCGCCCGGCCAGGGTGCCTACGAGGATGCCAAGGATTGTCGCGGCCACTCCGCTGGCGGTGGATACGAGGGTTCCCCAAGGGAGATTCATGCTATTCCTACCTTTCAGTCGGACGTCCAGCCAAGGCTCAGCCGAGGCTTCTGTCAGGTCGGGTGTAGAAGGACTCGACGCCCCGCCAGGGCGAGGGGCCGCCCAGTGATCGGTCCAGGCGCCGTTGGGACGGGGCAAGGGAACAGCGGGCCGCATTGACGAAGCTCAGGTGAGCCTCGCCCAGCGCGGCATGAATCGGCCGCAGTTCTTCGAGGTCGGTCGGCTGACGACCATGGAAGAGGATGGTGAAGTCCTCCAGGATCTCGCAGACCCGCTCGGCCGCTGCGCTGGTCGCCGGGTCGGCAACTAGGCTGACCGAGTGCTGGGCGGCCACGAAAGGCACCCAGTCAACGGCGGGCCTGCGCTCGTCGAGGAAGGCCTCGCGCAGCTCCGCCTCCACGCCCCCGAACGCCTGCAGGAACTTCTCGTAGGCGGCGGTCTGCGTCCCCTGCAGCCATTGCTGGTGCTGGCTGCGGCGCCCGACGACACCGCCGGCGATGACGCCCACGACCGTTGCGGTGACACCACCTGCGGTGGATATCAGCAGATCCCATGAGACAGTCAAGCCAGGGCTCCTCACGATGGACGAGCAGGGCACCCCCGAGCATCCCCACACTGAACGAAACCAACAGAATGAACGTCAATTCTTGCCCAGTGTCAATGAGATGGACGCTCGTAGTCTCCTAATCGGCCCTCCGGAGACGCCACCGGGTTGTGCTGCAGGTCGTTCATGGCCGAGCTGGTTGCGTGGCAGCAGTCAGGTCGGTGGCTCTCGCGGTGAGGGAGGTGCTCCAGTCGCGTTGCGCGTGGCGGGCCCACTTCAGCGCAGTATGGATGTGAATGTCGAGGAGGTCGGCCAGTACCGGTGCGGGTAGCTCGGCGGCGAGGGCGATGAGGGCTGCAGTGCGGAGGAGGACCGCATCACCTCTCACAACCGCCCGAGAACGCCCCACCCTCTCGACAGCCTCGCCGTCCGGCCGATGCCGGCCGGAGTCCGCGGCGCCCTCGTCCGCAGTGCACCCACCTGCCCCGCACACCCCATCAGCGTCCATTGGCTGGCCACCGACGCCCCCCGTCTTCCTATCGGTCGCATCAGCCTGCGCTGGGAACCGGCCAGTTGCGCGGGCTTGGACGTCACCGCCCACCTTGGCCTGGCCACCACGGAGGTCCACCTCGCCTCCTGGCAGGCCGCCCCCGACGACTGGCCGCGCCTCGTCCGCCCCACCGCCCGCGAGGTCACCGGTCTGTGCTCCGCACTCGCCGTCGCCACCGCCGCGCTCAACCTCTCCAACCGTCTCGCCGAAGTCTGATCCCCTTCGCAGAAGGCCGCTCCGCCCACCGGCAGGGGCGGCCTCGCCGTACGCCCACCAGTTCGTCGCACGGACCCTCGCCGCCGAATACCGAGGAAGGGACAACATGGCCGACTACCAGCAGCTCTGGGGCTACGCCGAGGCTGCTGTGCACCTGGGCAGCAGCCTCGGCGGCCGCAGCCACAAACCCGGGTGCCACCCGGCGCCGACGACGAGATGCGCGGCCGCGCATGGCGATCGAGCCGACTGTTCCGGCGGCGGTCATGGTACTGATGGCGAGCCCGGCGACAAGGTGGTTGGCCACGTGCAGCAGCGCGGCGGCGAGCGTGGGGGCGAGTGCGAGGTGCAACCCGCCCAGGCCCAGGCGGCGATCAGGGCGGGCAGGGCGGCGAGGAAGGCACCGCGGGCCCGGCGTGGCACCCGTGCTCGGGGGGTCAGCGAGGCGAGGGCGCCGGGGCGGGGGGTGGCGGTCTCGGGGATCAGCGGCAGCGCGACCGCGGTGGCGATGAGGCCGGCCAGGAGCGAGGCGAAGACCAGGACGCGCGGGGCCGGACCGTACTGGACGAGCAGGCCGGAGCCGAGCGCGCCGAGGGCCAACCCGCCGGTGGAGACCGCACCGTTGACCAGCACGCCGAGTCCTGACTCGGAGGCCGGCTGGAGATCCACCAGCGCGGCGGCGAGGGCGCCGGTGGCTGCTCCGGTGGCCAGGCCCTGGACGGCCCGGGCGGCGAACAGCCAGCCGACCGAGTGGGCATCGGCGAACAACAGCATCGACGCGGCTTCCAGGACGACCGAGCCGAGGATGACGGGCTTGCGCCCGAGGAAGTCGGACAGGCCGCCGACGGTGACGAGCGCGAGCAGCAGGAACAGCGCGTACACCGCGAAGACGGCGGTCAGCCCGTCGGCCGAGAAGCCCCAGTGGGCCTGGTAGACGACGTAGAGCGGGGAGGGTGCGGCAGCGGCGAACATCATCAGCAGGAGTACCGCGGCGACCAGCCAGAACGCTGGGGTGCGGGGCAGACGGGCTGGAGCTGTACCGAACATCGCGGACCTGCTTTCCCAGAACACTAAAAGCAAATCTTGTGGACTTAGTTGCAGGCTAACGCGCCCACCCGCAAAAGCAAACCTGATTGCCTTAGGATGGATTGGTGACCAGAGAGAACCCCGCCGCCCCCGCTGCCCGCGCCGCACCGGTCCGCCGGCCCGGCGGGCGCAGCACCCGGGTACGCGAGGCCGTCCACCAGGCGGTGGCCGAGCTGATCGCCGAGCAGGACCCGGAGCGCCTGACCGTTCCCGCCGTCGCCGCCCGCGCTGGCGTCAACCCAACTACGGTGTACCGGCGTTGGGGCGACCTGAACCAACTGCTCGACGAGGTCGCCGGTGCTCGCCTGCACCCGGACGACCCGCCCCCCGACGCCGGCAGCCTGCACCAGGACCTGCTGCTGTGGGCCGAGCAGACCCGGAACACCATCACCACCCCCGACGTGCTCGCCCTGCTGCGCGATTCGGTCGACCGGGTCGCCGCCGCCCCTGGCCCCAGCCCCCGCATGGCCGCCCGCCAGCAGCAGCTCAACGCCGTCCTGGCCAACGCCGAGCGGCGCGGTGAGCCCTGCCCGACCCGGCAGCAGGCCATGGACCACCTGCTCGCCCCGCTCTATTTCCGGGCCATCCTCGGTCTCGGCCCGGTCACCGCCGACTACGCCCGCACCTTGGTCGACGACCTCGTGCGGCACTACGCCGCCTGACTACTCGCCGCCGCGCAGCCCCCGCCCAGGGCTGTAGCAGAGCGGCCGGCAAACGTGGCCAGTCGCCCGCCCCAGCCGATTCCCTTCTCGCTGCGGACGCGGGAGCGCTCGCGGCACTATGCGGTCGGCACGTCGAGGTGCCCAGGTCCAGGACCCTCTCATGGGTGTACAGCGCTCGGGATCTTCTTCACCATCGTCCAACGCAAGGTCGTCTAACCCAACGACTTCATGGACATCGCCAAGGTCCGGGGCCGGCTCCGACTTTCGCATGCCGCTACGACGCCATGGCACTCGCAGCCAGCCCTACCAGTAGAAGTTCACCAGCTGTGATCTGGACGATCTACTAGCCGGGTACGACCGACGCGCACTCGGCCGACACGAAGCCCTCCAACCTATAACCAGCGTGATCAACCCCCGAAGGGCTTCCACAGTCGACCACTGAGCTCTCACCCATCCCGCATGCTTCCGCGGCCCGATGTGAACTGGTGCCGTGCCCGGGGAATCCTTGAGTCAACGGACGCGCGAAGCGAGATGATCAACATGGACACGCCAGCGACCGGCGACGGTCATCCCGGTGGCCCCTTCGCCACAGGTGCGGCCGTGGCCACCGCGGCTCCGGACGGAGTACTGACGGGCTGGAGTCCCGGTGCACAGCGGTTGCTCGGGTACCGCGACTCCGAGGCCGTGGGCCGGCCCGCAGCGGATCTGCTCGCGACGCCCCTCCCCGGGTCCGCTCGCGAGCGGCTGGCCGGGCAGGAGGGCTGGGTCGGACCTGTGGCCCTGCGCCACCGCGACGGCCACCCGGCGGAATGCCGACTGTGTGCGCGTCCGCTGCCGGCCGGTGACGGGCAGGTGGGCTGGCTGCTCGAGGCCGCCGCACTGGGGCAGGAGAACGACCGCGACAACGATCCGCTGCTTCACTGGTCGTTCGACCAGTCCCCGCTCTCTCTGGCGATCTACGACACCGAGGGCCGGTTCCTTTACGTCAACGAGACCACGGCGCAGCAGCTCGGAGCCCCGGAGGGGGAGCTTCGCGGGCTCCGGATCACCGAGCACATGCCGGATCCGCTGTTCGAGGTCCCCCAGCGGAGTGTCGAGCGAGTGGCGGCGACCGGTGAACCGGAGCACCTCGAGAACTATCTGCGGGTACCGGGAGACGCCTTCCCGCACGCCTGGATCGTCCACTTCACCCCGCTCAAGGACCCGGCAGGACTGGTGCACGGCGTGCAGATGACCGCACTCGACTTCTCCGAGCAGCACGCGGCCCGCGAACGTCTGGCGCTGCTCGATGAGGCCAGCAGGCGGATCGGCAGCACCCTGGATGTGGCCCGCACCGCCCAGGAGCTGGCCGACGTGGCCGTGCCCGCCTGCGCGAACTTTGTCTCGGTCGACCTGCTCGATGCCGTGCTGCACGGGGATGAGCCCGCGCCGATCCCCACCGACCGCCCCCTGGTCCTGCGGCGCGTCGCCGTCCGCTCGGACGTTCCCGGTCTCGTCGCCGTCGGCGAGCCGGCCCGCTACCCGGAGTTCTCACCGCATGCCCGCTGCCTGGCCACCGGCCGGGGCACCGCCCACCGGACCACCGATCCCGAGATCGCCCGTTGGCTGGCCCAGGACCCGGACCGGGCCGCCTGGATACGCCGGCACCGTGCGCACTCGCTGCTCGCGGTACCGCTGCGTGCCCGCGGTACGAACCTCGGCGTCGTCCTCTTCACCCGCGTGGACCCGTCCGCGCCGCCGTACGGGCAGGATGACCTGCAGATCGCCGAGGAACTGGCCGCGCGTGCCGCGGTCTGCATCGACAACGCCCGCCGCTACACGCGCGAGCGCACCGCCGCCCTCACCCTCCAGCACAGCCTGCTGCCGCAGGGGATTCCCGAGCAGGCCGCCGTCGACGTCGCCGGCCGCTACCTGCCTGCGGACTCGAAGGCCGGTATCGGCGGTGACTGGTACGACGTGATCCCGCTCTCCGGAGCCCGGGTCGCCCTCGTCGTCGGCGATGTCGTCGGCCACGGCATCCACGCCTCCGCCGCCATGGGGCGCCTACGGACCGCCGTACGCACCCTCGCCGACGTCGATCTGGCACCGGACGAGCTGCTCGCACACCTGGACGACCTCGTCATCCAGCTCGGCACGGGGAAGGAGTGCGCTGACGCGCCCCCCGGAGAACTCGGAGCCACCTGCCTGTACATGGTCTACGACCCCATCTCCCGTAGCTGCTCGCTCGCCAGCGCCGGCCACCCCTGGCCCGCTCTGGTGACCCCCGACGGCGCCGTGGACTTCATCGAACTGCCCACCGGCCCACCACTGGGCCTGGGCGGACTGCCATTCGAGTCCGTCGAAACCGAGCTTCCCGAAAGCAGTCTCCTCGCGCTGTACACCGACGGCCTGATCGAGGCCCGCAGTCGCGACCTCGACACCGGCGGGCACGCCCTGCGTACGGCCCTCGCCGGCCCTGCCCCCTCGATGGACACCACCAGCGACCTCGAAACCCTCTGCGACACCGTCCTGAAGGCGATGCTCGACGAGCGGCCTGCCGACGACGTCGCACTGCTCATCGCCCGCACCCGCGCCCTGGACACCAAGCACGTCGCCTGCTGGGACCTGCCCGCCGATCCAGCCGTCGTCGCCGAGGCCCGCTCGCGGACGACCGCACAGCTCCACGCGTGGGAGCTGGACGAGCTGGCCTTCGTCACCGAACTCACGGTCAGTGAGCTGGTGACCAACGCGATCCGCTACGCCGCCCCGCCCATCCAGCTGCGGCTCATCAAGGACCGGACGCTGATCTGCGAAGTCTCCGACGCCAGCAGCACCGCACCACACCCGCGCCGCGCCCGCATCTTCGACGAGGGCGGACGCGGCCTGATGATGGTCGCCCAGCTCACCGAACGCTGGGGCACGCGGCAGACCGGCACCGGCAAGACCATCTGGGCCGAGCAGCCCCTCCCCCGTCTGCGCGACCAAGCCCTGACCTGAGCCCGGATCCCCAGCTCCCGCAGCCGTCGTCGATGAGTACCGCTCTGCGGTCTTCGAGGCCGGATCGGCGGCAAATCCCGCTGCCCGGCCGGAGTGATCACCAGGTGGCCGGCAGCGTGGTGACGCCGTCCGCCGCCGCAGGAACCACTTACCGGCCGGCGCCCCACCGGCCCTCCCCGACAGCCGCCGACGCAGGTCCATCGCCGTCGAGGGCCCGCGATCGCCGCTGCCCCAGACAGCACCGGCGAGGACACGAGGCCCGGCGACCGCGACCCGAAGCTGACCGGCATCACGCTGCGCACGGTGTCGAAGGACAGCCGCACCACCCGCGAGACCCGCGAGCTGGACGTCACCGGCCTGTTCCACGCCATCGGCCACGGCCCGCGCACCGACCTGTTCAAGGGCCAGCTGGAGCTCGACGCCGAGGGCTACCTCAAGGTCGAGACCCACTCGACCCGCCGAGCGGCGCCGCCCCTGCATCGTGTACATCGTGACCGACGTCCCCAGGCCCAACACGCGACCCTCAACCACCTGTCAGACTCTCTGGCGGCGCGCTCCTTGGGCGCGCCACTGCGGCGGCTCCGTAGCCAGGGCGGGAGCGGGACGCCTCGGCAAAGAAGTCATGAAGCGGTTTCCTCGGGCCGCCGGCATCGGCAGCGCCGCATGCCAGCCGCCGCCTCCGCCCGCGGCTCGCTCCCGGGCCCGCACACCAGGCCGCCCGGGTACCGATCAGCAGCCAGGCCATTTCCGCGCATGCTCATACAGAGGCGCCGCAGAGCGATTCCAGCCCTCGCCCGGCCTCTCCGACCGCTGCTGCTCGAACAGCTTCCGCCTACGCTGATCAAACCTGACTAACCATCAGCTCAGGTCAGCAAAAGTCAGCATCAGTCCGAGTTCACCCTCACAGATACGCGAACACCTGAGAGCTCAGCCCACGGCACGTCGAACCTGCACCGCCGCTGCGAGGAGGTCCGGCCGCCCTGCCGCGCTCGGGGCAGAAAGCCACGTCGACCTCTTTACTCACACCATTCGCCCCGATGTCATCCGTTTGCCGGATGGTCGACATGGCTCTGCGTGTGCGGTCAGGACGGCAGGGTGATCGACTGGGCGTGGTGGAAGACGTTCTTGGCGTCCCAGGTCTTCTTAGCCTTCTGCAGTCGGCTGTAGTTCTGCTTGTTATCACGAGGTCGACGTTTCTCCCCAGCTCAGGGGCGTGATCCACCATCCGGAGTCAGCAAAAGGTCAGCATGACTCCGGGGGTCAGCCATCATGGCAAGCACAGCTCTAATTCGCGGCATGGGCAGCCTCTTCAAGGAGTGCGAGCACCCGGAGTCCCGCTGGAGCAAATGCCCGCACGACTACAAGATCAGGTACCGCAACGCGTCCGGGCGGCAGGCCGAGGAGTCGGGCTTCGCCAACCAGGATCTGGCGAAGGCCCGGCTCGCCGAGGTCTACCATGCCCGCAAGACCTCCCCGATGAGCCTGCACAAGGCGGAGCGCATCAGGAAGTACGGCGGCATGCAGTTCTCGGCCTACACCGCCGAGTGGCTGAAGAGCCAGCGCCACCAGAGCCCGACCTCACTGCGGAACACCGACTCCATCCTCAGGAACCACCTCCTGCCGGCCTTCGGCAGCCGCCGCATGGCCACCTTCGACCACAAGGTCGTGGAAGCGTTCATCACGGACATGGAACGGAACGGCGTCGGCCTGGCCGCTCAGACCAACGCGTTCATCCGGCTGAAGACGATCCTGCTGGACGCACACCGGCTCGGCCTCTACGAGGACAGCCCACTGGAGGGAGTACAGCCCCCTCGGTACGACGCGGAGCGCGCGGTGATTCCTTCCCTCCCCCAGCTGCACGAGATCCGGACTGCCGGCGACGACGTCTTCCGCCTGGTCGCGGAACTCATGAGCGGTTGCGGCCTGCGGAACGGCGAGGCATACGCCGTCAACGTCAACAACATCGTCGCCGACGACATCTACCGCGTGGGCGAGCAGGTCAACCAGGCCACCAAGAGCTACGCACGCCTGAAGCACCGCAAGGCAGGTGAGTACCGCGACGTGCCGCTGCCGGCGCGTACCAAGCACGCCATCGAGTGGTACGCGGACACTTACGGGACTGTGGACGGCTACCTGCTGCGCAATCCCAAGGACATCATGCTCGCCATGCCGCATCACATCATCAGCGGGCAGTGGCGGAGGCTGAAGGCTTCCGGGGAGGTCGACATCCCCGAGGGCATGGTCCTCTACGGCCTGCGCCACTTCTTCGCATCGAACTGCCTCAGCAACGGCATACCCATCACCGACGTCGCGGAGTGGATGGGCCACCGCGACGTCAAGATCACGTTCAAGTATTACCGCCACCTCATGCCCGGCTCCATCAGCCGCGCTGCAGAGGCCCTGGACCTCGGGCTGGCCGCCTGAACACGCGGGGGTCCAGCCCCGTTGGGCTGGACCCCCGCACCCGAGACATCTACGCCGCCCGCAGCCTCTGTTGCTTCACCCAGGCCTGGACCTCCGACACCTTGAACTGCAACTTTGCGTTCCTGCCACACCCGAACTTGTAGGGCACAAGCCCAAGGCGCGGAGCATCGCGGTAGACCCAGGCGAGGGACATGTTCAGATACATCGCGGTCTCCTTGGCGCTCATGAACTGCTCCGGCACGGCTCCTCCTGCATAACCAAACCGCAATTCGCGGAACACGAATATCGATTGAGAAGGGTGGTTTGGTCGCGCCGTCACCGCGTGGTACAGGGCCCGATCCCCAAGCGCCGCCAATGAAGCCTGAAAGGCCCCGGGTGTCAGATCTGGTCGTCGCGTCCAGCTGTACCGGGCGCCGGCGGCCGGGGCGGAGTCCAGGACGGCGAGCAGTCCGTATGCGGCCCGGCGCGGCGTTCGTCCGCTATCCGGTAGCCGTACAGCTGGCAGATCCAGCGGGCCTCGGCGTTGGTGGCGCAGAACTCGTGGGGCCGCGCCCTCACAGCGGTCCGGCCGTCGAGTTGCTCGGCGAGTTCGGTCAGGTACATGGAGCACGCTTCCGGCTCGATCGGTCAGGCGCCAGGATCCGGGCTGTCAGTGAGGGCCGTCGACGCCTCGGCGAGCGATTCGGCCACCGCATCGGCCCGATGCTGCCATAGGGTGAGCGCCGTACGCAGCGCGTCGCCGGTGGCGAACCCGTCGAGGGCTGTCGCCGCGGAGGCAGCCGAGCGGGCGCCGAGCGCGCGGATCCTGTCGTTCTCCTCGGCGATTTCGTGCAGCACCGCCCTTACAGGCGCAAGACTTTCGGCCGTGTCGGCCCCCTCGTTGAAATCCGGTGAGCTCACCGCTGACCATTCCCTCCCCCTAGTCGATGATCCGGTCAAGTTAGTTGGTGAAAGCAGTTGTCAACAAGTCGTCAATACCGACGCACAAATCCCCTGACACTTTCCTGACGCCGCCGGTGACAATCGATGCAATACGACCACGGCGCCGCCGGGAAGCCTGGTCGCCCTGGCCCCCGGAGTGCCGCCTCGGCACTGGTGGCACCATCCAGACCGGCAACAAGGTCACCTTCTCCTGGTTCCGGTCGCGTCCAGCACGATGGCGGAGCCTCTGTGCACTGACGTTCCGATCGAGCGGGGCTTCCGGACCCGGGTTTCTGCCAAGGTGCGAACCTCCGGTGCGGCTGCGTGATCCAATGGGTCCATGGGGGATTCGCGAAAGACCTACGGGCCGCTGGAACTCGTCGAAGGCCGCTGGGTGGTGGGAGACTCCCACCGGCCGGCCGGTCGCTGGGTGGAGCTCCGAAAAGAGGGAATGGTCCGGCACGCCGGTGACACAGAGGACGAGTTGATCCCCTGGTCCAGGGTCATGCTGGGGATCGATATCCAGATAGGGCATGGGACGAAGGGATCGGGCTATCAGGGTGAGCTCGGGTTGACGGGTCTTCTCGGCGGCCTCCCCGGCCCCTTCAAGGGACGTGGGGGTGGCCACCTCGACATGACCCTCCGCCACCCGTACGAGGAGCGGAAGCTGACCTTCGACCGGCACGCCGAGTGGTACAAGCCCACGCATGTCCTGCTCCTGGCCGAGCTGATGACGCAGACGGTCGCTGCCGGCGACGCTCACCGGCTCGGCGACGCCGACTGGCTCGAATGGGCGATCGGACGCCTTGAGCTCGTGACGTCCTGGCCGCTCGGCCGTCAGCCGGCGGCGGTGCTGCAAGCGGCCCTGAAGGACTGACCGGCTCTCGCCAGAAGGGACAGGCGGCCTCGGTCGGGGACGAGCACGGCGGCGACCGGCCGCAGGAGCGCGTCGCTGTCGGGGAAGACCTGTACGACACCGGTGCGGCGGCCGCGACGCCCGGCCGGGCGGGGGTGTGCCGGGCGGCGATCTCCGTCTCCTCGGGCATCGGCATCCGGTCCAGCGAAGCCGGTACCGAACCGGTCCCGGGCTGCCGGCCCGCGCTGTCCGTGCCGCCCGGCTGTGCCCAGCTCCACGGCACCAGTGCAGGCGCGGGGGGGGGGGGGGGGGGGGGGGGGGGGGGAGGAGGGGTGGGGGGGGGGGGGGGGGGGGGGGGGGC
>NZ_JBVINN010000040.1:16742-83699 GCF_055579305.1 Kitasatospora sp. NPDC032757
TCGTCCCCCCCCCTCACCCCCCAAAGCTCCAGCCACCATGCTCCCCCCCTTCCCCCCCCCCCCCCCCCCCCCCCCGGCGGTGGCCGGCGGTCAGGAGGTGCCGAGGGCCGCCTCCTCCCGGTCGAGGTCCTGCTGCAGGCGGCGGCGGGTGGTGTCGCTGATGCGGTGCTCCTCGTAGAGGCGGTGCAGTTCCGTGCTCTGGACGGCGATGACCTCGTGCCTCAGCTGGCGGTAGGCGGCGTCGGCCGTGGTGCCGTCGGACGCCTCGGGGGTGCGGTCGAGGCGGGCGGTGAGGCCGCGGCGGACGCGGTCGACGGCGGTGTCGGGCATCGCCTCCAGGGTGGCGAGGTGCTCGACGTGGTCGAGGGCGGCGTGGTTGAGGGCGTCACGGGCGTCGTCCTCCTCACGGGCGGTGTGCTCGGGTTCCAGGGCGAGTCCGGAACGGTTGACCACGGCAGCCAGCGTGAGGCCCTGGACGACCAGGGTGAACACCACCACGGCGGTCGTCAGCACCAGCACCAACGGCCTCCCGGCGAGCGGCGTGCCGTCGTCGGTGACCAACGGGATGGACAGCGCGGCGGCCAGCGGCATGACACCCCGGGTCCCGGCCCAGGTGACCACCCCGGCCACGCGCCAGGACAACCGGCCGCTGGTGGGCTTGACCGCGCGGGTCAGCGGCAGCGTCGACAGCACCCGCACCGCGATCAGCACGGCCGCCAGGACCAGCGCCTGGAGCGGCCACCAGCCGGTGCCAGCCGGGAGGTCCCGCACCAGCGTCGGCAACTCCAGACCGACGATGCTGAAGACGACGCTCTCCAGCAGGAACACCACCACCGCGTAGACGGCGTACAGCTGCAGCCGGATGTGCGCGTCGGTGAGCCGGTGGCCGGAACGGCCGAGCAGCACACCCGCGACCACTACCGAGGTCACGCCGGAGGTGTGCACGGACTCGGCCAGCACGTACGCCGCGTACGGGGTGACCAGCGCGATCACCGTCTCCAGCACGGGGTCGGTGGTCCGGCGGCGGACCAGCCACACCAACCCGGCAACGGCGGCGCCGACCAGGCTCCCGCCGCCGCCGAGCAGCAGGAACTCCCCACCCGCCGCCGGCACGCTCACCGCGGCACCGACGGCCACGGCGATGCCGACGGCCACCTTGAACAGCACGAGCGAGGTGGCGTCGTTGAACAGGCTCTCCGCCTGCACGAGGACCTGGACCCGCCCCGGCAGCGCCAGTCGGCGCCCGAGCGCGGTGACGGCCACCGGATCGGTGCTGGACAGCACCGCCCCCAGCACGAAGGCCATCGCGGGCGGCAGACCCGCGACGGCGACGGCTGCGAAGCCGACAGCGGCCGCGGAGGCGAAGACCAGCCCGAAGGAGAGGATCGTGACCGGGCGCCACACCGTGCGCAGGTCCCGCAGGGACAGCTCCTCGGCGGAGGCGTACAGCAGGGGCGGCAGGACGACCATGGCGATCGTCTCCGGCGGGACGTGCAGTGCGGGGACGCCGGGTATCAGCGCCACCCCGACACCCGCCAGAACGAGCAACGAGGGCGCCGGCATGCGCAGGCGCCGGGCGAAGGTGGCCACGGTCGTGGCCAGAACCACCAGGACGAGAACGATCCCCACAACGCGCATCGGTGGAAAAGACCCCATCACGACGAACGGGGTCACTGCCGCCGATCGCTGCAGTCGTCCCCCGAGCCGACCAGGCTTCCCGGCACACCTGTGGTCATCTTATCGGGCCATTAGCGGAGAACGGCAGGGCATATTCGCGTGTCACCAGGAGGGCAGCCGACACGAGCAGCGCGTGACCACCCCAGCCTCATGCGGGGGCGACCATGGAAGGAACAGGTGGCCTCCCCTTGGGCCCGGCCCGGTGAAAGCAATCGGGCCGCACCGGCAGCCCTGCCGGGTGGCCGGAAAGGACGGCGGCGGTGCCTCGCGGTCGGTTGCGGGTCTACCTCGGGGCCGCTCCCGGGGTCGGCAAGACGTACGACATGCTCGCCGAAGGGCAGCGCCGTGCCGCGCGCGGCACCGATGTCGTGATCGCCTACGTCGAGGACTACGGCAGGCCGCTCACCCGCGCGATGGCCGAGGGCCTGGAGACCATGCCCCGCCGCGCGATGTCGTACCGGAACTGCGCCTTCACCGAGATGGACCTGGACGCGGTGCTGGCACGCCGCCCGCAGGTCGCCCTGGTCGACGAGCTGGCACACACCAACGTCCCCGGCTGCCGGCACGAGAAGCGCTGGCAGGACGTCGAGGAGCTGCTGAAGGCCGGGACCGACGTCATCACCACGGTCAACATCCAGCACCTGGAGTCGCTGAACGACGTGGTGGAGCAGATCACCGGCATCAGGCAACAGGAGACCGTCCCGGACGACGTGGTGCGCCGTGCCGACCAGATCGAGGTGGTCGACATGTCCGCCGAGGCCCTGCGGCGGCGGATGGCGCACGGCAACATCTACCCGCCCGAGAGGATCGACGCAGCGCTCGCGAACTTCTTCCGCGCTGGGAACCTCACCGCGCTGCGGGAGATCGCCCTGCTCTGGGCGGCCGACCGGGTCGAGGAGGCCCTGCTGCGCTACCGCGCGGACCACGGCATCCAGCAGCCGTGGAGCACCAGGGAGCGCGTCCTGGTCGCACTGTCCGGCGGCGCCGAGGGCGACACCCTGATCCGGCGCGCCAAGCGCACCGCGTCCCGCGGCGCCGGCGGCGAGTTCCTGGCCGTCCACGTCGCCCGCGACGACGGGCTGACCGGCGCCTCCCCGCGACTGCTGGCCCACCAGCGCACCCTGGTGGAGAGCCTCGGCGGCAGCTGGCACTCGGTCTCCGGAGGCGACCCGGCACAGGCGGTCCTGGCGTTCGCCCGGCAGGTCAACGCCACCCAGATCGTCATCGGCGCCACCCGCCGCAGCCGCCTCAAAGGCCTGTTCGCCCGCGGCACTGGGGAGACCATCATCGAGGGCTCCGGCGACGACATCGACGTCTACGTCGTCACCCACTCCGAAGCCGCCCACGGCCACCTCCTGCACCGCCGTCGACCGCCCGCGAGCGATGGCTGACCGGTCCTCGGAGGGTCGTGACCGCTGCCTCGACCGGCGCGCGCCGGGCAGTGCTCCGCCGGGCGGTCGACGCACAGGCAGAGGCGGTGCACCATGCCCGGCTGCGCCGGGAGCGAGCAGGCCAATGGCGGGGCGCACGGCGCGGGGAGCGGTATGGCCGACGCGATCCGTGGTCTCCATGACAGCCGTACCGCCCGGCGTACCCGTCGGCGTCGCCGTGCGTCCCTCCCCCTGTTTTCACTGGCCGCCGAACCATCCCGGAGGAACCCGCCGGGGCCGGGGTTCGGCAAACGGTTCGCCGCCAGGCCCCACGCCCGAGCGGCGAACCGTTTCCGCGCAGATCACGCTAGGTGCGACCGAGTCTCCGTCCGCCCGCCCTGACACGTCCTTGACGCGCTCGACGCCCGTCTTGACGAGGCCTTGGCGGTCGGTCCTGCCCGGCAGACCGCCGTGCCGTGATCCTCTACGGGCGTCGCGTCGCAGATGAGGCGCCCCGCCGGCCGAACGTCCCCGTCTTCAGCGGGTGATCATCCACTGCTGCTCCCTCTCCTCCTCAGCCGCTGACCACGCCCGTCCCTTCCAGCAGCACGCTGTACGCGGCCTCCGCGGCCCGTCCTGGGGAGAAGTCCGACGGGTGTGCGCGAGGAAGGAGTCCGTCGACCCGCTGTACACGATCCGGCCCTGGCTCAGGACGGTGACATGGTCGGCCTCCTCGGCGAGGTCTGCGACGTCATGAGTGGGCAGCAGCACCCGCACCTCAGCGGCCACCTCGGCCAGCAGGTCGCGGGAGACCCACCGCTGCCGCGGGTCCATGCCGGCGGCCGGCTCGTCGAGCAGCAGGACGCGCGCGTCGTGGACCAGCGCGGCGGCCACGCCGACCCGGCGCAGCTGCCCGCCGGACAGCTCGCTCGTCCTCGTCCCGGCCTGGGGGGCGACCGAGTACACGCCGGTGATCACCGCTTGGGAGGCGCTCACCGTCGCCACCGTGGCCACGGACGATACGCCGATCATGCACGCCGACCACCGGCAGCGAACACCGCTCGTCCCCGACCCGGTCCCGGCGCGCCGCAGCAGACAGAGAGTGTTGCAGTCGTTCGGCGACGTACGCGACCTTCCCGCGTTCTTCTCTGCCGGGCTCGCGTACGGAGCCCGCATGCGCCGCATACGGGCTCCGTCAAGAACCACCGCCCAGGAACCGTCTCCCCGTAACCTCGACCCCGAACGGGCACGACAACCGCACACGGGGGCACGGATAGCCGGCTTCGGTCAACATCGAGTTCCTCGCCGATCTCTCCCGGGACCGCGAGGGGCCGCGGCGACGAACTGGCACAACACCGTCATCGGCGGTGCCGGCATGGGCGGCGGCAAGGCGGGCGTCGCCGGTACCGCAACCGCCGTCGGGGGCGTCTTCGGCATGCGCGGATGGGCGGCCCGGAATTGACCAGCGCCACGCCCGCCCCCTCGCTCTGGCTCACCCTCCCGCCCGAGCGGTGGGACAACGTCCGAAAGGGGTTCGGGTGACCGGATTCACCGGCGGCCGGGGGTCCATCCCGCTGATGGTCGCCCTCACGCTCGGCGCGCCCTGCGCGGCCCTCGGGCTCGGCCTCGCGTACACCTACTGGGGCTGGCCGGCCACGCTGGGGATCGGGCTGCTGGCCGTGGTGGCGCTGACCGTCGGCACTGGCAAGCTGGCCAGCAGCACCGAGCGTGGCTGCTGGGCGGTGGTCCTCGTCCTGGCAACCGTGGTCTTCACCGCCGGAATGGTGACCGTCGTCCGCGACGACCTGCTGCTGACCCTCTCCGGCACCACGGTGACGGCTCGTGTGGTGGAGAAGGAACGGATTCCCGCCGACCGTGACTACCAGTTCCGGCACACGCTGAAGACCCGCGACGGCTCCCTCGTGCCCGGCGGGCAGCTCACCGCGAACGGTGAGAGGTTCCGGACCGGTGAGGAGGTGACCGTCCGAATTGACCCGCGCGGCCGGGCGAGGCCCCGGCTGCCCGAGGAGATCGACATCGGCAGCGACGTCGCATGGGGAGTCACCGGGGCTGCAGCCACCGTGCTCGCCATCCTGTACACGGGTTTCACGGCCCGCCCGCCGGGGCGGGCGCGGGTTCGGTTCCGCGAACGCTCCCGCACCGCCCGCCGGCGCGTCCGGCAGCGAGGGCCGCTCCGCCTCGCCACCGTCCTCGGCCTCCTGTCCGCACTCTGGCTGCTGGCCTTCGTCCTCGCCGACGCCCACGTCGGCGGTGCTCTCACCATCCCGCTGGGCACCGGGTACCTGCTTGCCGTCGTGGCCTGCGTCGCCTGGCTCCCGGAGAAGGAGGACGCAAACTTCCGCCTCGCCATCGTGCTGGTCGCCGCCCTCTTCGCGGGAGCCGGCCCATTCGTGGCCGCGAAGTTCTGACCGAACGTCATGGTGGCGCGGGTGGGGGAAGGCGGCCGGGCCGACTTCCCCCACCCGCCTACTCGCCCAGGCGCCCACGCGCCCAGCCGAGGCCGGCCTCGACGGCAACTGAGACGTGTCCTATGACGCAGCTGGTCAACCCCGCCGGGCGGTCTCGCCGCGTCAAGGACAGGCCCGTCGGTCCGTCAGAAAGCTGTCAAGGACGGGCGGCGTCACGCCAAGCCCCCGTCAAGATGCACGGGGAGTGCGGAGATCCGGTGCTTGGCTGTGCGGCGTCCCCCTGCCGCCCGATCCCCGCCGCCCCCTCACCCGGGCGGCCCGGAAGGTCTGACCACCGATGCGCCGTTCGGCCCTCACCCCACCGGACACCACCGACACCCAGGACGGGTTCCGCGACGTAGCCCCCACCCGGGAGCCTCGGCATCCGGGCCATGGAGCCGGTTCACCGAGGGGCGGCGGGCGCCGGCTGATCGATACCGGCCAACTGATCGAGGCGCTGCCGGCCGCGCTGCGCAAACTCCACCCCCGCACCATGGCGAGGAACCCGGTGATGCTCGTGGTCGAGACCGGCTCGGCGGCCACCACGCTGAGTGCGGTCCTCCACCCGGGTGTGTTCGCCTGGGTGATCAGCTTCTGGCTCTGGCTCACCGTGCTCTTCGCCAACCTGGCCGAGGCGGTGGCGGAGAGCCGGGGCAAGGCCCAGGCCGAGTCGCTGCGCCGGGCTCAGGCGGGCACCACCGCCCGCCGCCTGCTGCACTGGCGGGTCGGCATCCCCGACCACCGCCACGAGACCATCCCCGCCGAGCAGTTGCTGCTGCACGACATCGTGCTGGTGTCTGCGGGTGAGGTGATCCCCGGCGACGGCGAGGTGGTCGAGGGCGTGGCCTCGGTGGACGAGTCGGCGATCACCGGCGAGTCCGCGCCCGTGATCCGCGAGTCCGGCGGCGACCGCACCGGCGTCACCGGCGGCACCCGCGTCCTCTCCGACCACCTCGTGGTCCGCATCACCGCCCGGCCCGGGCAGAGCTTCATCGACCGGATGATCGCGCTGGTCGAGGGCGCGGACCGGCAGAAGACGCCGAACGAGATCGCCCTGAACATCCTGCTCGCCTCGCTGACCATCGTCTTCATTCTGTCCGTGGCCTGCCTCCAGCCGATGGCGATCTACGCCCACTCGCCGCAGACCACCATCGTGCTGGTGGCGCTGATGGTCGCCCTCATCCCGACCACCATCGGCGCGCTGCTCTCCGCGATCGGCATCGCCGGCATGGACCGCCTCGTCCAGCGCAACGTGGTCGCGCTCTCCGGCCGCGCCGTCGAAGCGGCCGGCGACGTCGACGTCCTGCTCCTCGACAAGACCGGCACCATCACCCACGGCAACCGCCGGGCCACCGCCCTGCACCCGCTGCCCGACGCCACCGTCGAACAGCTCGCCGAGGCGGCGCAGTTGGCCTCCGCCGCCGACGAGACCCCCGAGGGCCGCTCGATCACCGAGCTCACCGACCGCCAGTACTGGGTGCCGCCGCGCGCACCGGGCGAGTTGGGCGAGGTGACGTCCGTCCCGTTCACCGCGCAGAGCCGGATGAGCGGCGTCGACCTGCGCTGGCCCGACGGCACGAGCTGCCTGGTCCGCAAGGGCGCGGCGAGCTCGGTCGCGCACTGGGTGGTGCGCTCCGGCGGACGGCTGCCGATGGAGGCCAAGGGCATCGTCGACCGGATCTCCGCCGCCGGCGGCACCCCGCTGCTGGTCGCCGTCCACGACCGGCACGGCGCCCGGGCACTGGGCGTGATCGAGCTCAAGGACGTGGTCAAGGAGGGCATCGCCGAGCGCTTCGCCGAGCTGCGCCGGATGGGCATCCGCACCGTCATGGTCACCGGCGACAACCCGCTCACCGCGAGGGCCATCGCCGCCGAGGCCGGCGTCGACGACATCCTGGCCGAGGCCACCCCCGAGGACAAGCTCGCCTACCTCAAACGGGAGCAGGCCGCCGGCAACATGGTCGCGATGACGGGCGACGGCACCAACGACGCCCCCGCCCTCGCCCAGGCCGACGTCGGCGTCGCCATGAACACCGGCACCCCGGCCGCCAAGGAGGCCGGCAACATGGTCGACCTCGACTCCAACCCGACCAAGCTGATCGAGATCATCCGGGTCGGCAAGCAGCTCCTGATCACCCGCGGCGCGCTGACCACCTTCTCGATCACCAACGACGTGGCCAAGTTCTTCGCGATCATCCCCGCGATGTTCGCGAACGCCTATCCCGGACTGCGGCACCTCAACATCATGGAACTGCACAGCCCGACCTCGGCCATCGCCTCCGCGATCATCTTCAACGCCCTGATCATCGTCGCGCTGATCCCGCTCGCCCTGCGCGGCGTCCGCTACCAGCCCGCCAACGCCACCGACCTGCTCCGCCGCAACCTCCGGGTCTACGGGCTCGGCGGCCTGATCCTGCCGTTCCTCGGCATCAAGGCGATCGACCTGCTGATCCAGTTCGTCCCCGGCCTGGGCTGAGCCACCTGCGCCCGGCCCGCCCCCTCACAGAAGATGGCATGACCATTCCATGTGAGACCCTGATGCGGAACCCTCTGTCTTTGGAAGGGCGGACTTGAAAGGCTGATCTCCTCAACGCCCTTCACACTGAAGGGAATTTCATGGCATCCCGTGCTGCTTCCCGCATCGTCGCCGCCGCTCTGGGCGCCGTGACGACCGCCGCCCTGCTCGCCACCGGCGCCGCACCGGCCGGCGCCGCCACACCCGCCGCGCAACCGTCGGTGCCACCGGCCTCGCCGGCCAACGGCGGCGGCTTCCACGCCGTCCCCGCCGGCCGGAGCCTCACCGAGGAAAGCGAGAGCGCGGCCGCCCGGGCCGCCGAGGTCCACCTCCGCACCCCGGCCGACGCGCTCTGCACCGACACCTGGACGCATGCGGTCTCGACCGTCCAGGTCGCCGCATACATGAGGAGCTCGCCGGAAACCGCCCCGAGGAACGCATCGCCCTCCTGGTCAACCCCACCGCGGGCGATGGCAAGGTACTCGCCTTGTACGAGTCGTGGGGGTATGAAGCCATCAACGAGGTTCAGCCGAACCCGGACGCGCCTCCGCTGGTGGCCATGGTCCGAAAGTGCGTCGTCTCAGCGAGCGAACGAGCCCGCCATCAGCCTTCCACGCCCTGGACACGGAGCCTCAGGGCGCGTTCATGCGTTGGCGTGCCTTATCGCGCGAACTGCGTCGGGACATCCGGTGAGTTCGTCGACCTGCAAAGCTGCGGCAAGGTGGGGGCAGAAGTCCACGGTGCGGCCGCGCTTCGACGCCCCCGTGTGCCTCATCGGCCGTCAAGCTCCGCGCGGCGGGCAGGCCTCCGAGATCGGTTGCGCGGGCCCGGCCAGGCGGCGTAGGGCGACTGTCCTCCGATCCCCGGGGATCGGGGCGAGGAGCGTGGCGGTGCGGTCCGGGCCGGCCTCGCAGGCGGTCGCGATGATGGCGATCACCGAGCCAGCCTCGGCCCGCAGAACCACCGGCTCGATCCGGACGCCGGCCGGGTAGCCCCGGGAGGCCTGCTCGAAGGCCGCGTCGAGCCGCTCCCAGGCCGCCTGCTGCCAGAGCTTCACCGGCGGCGGACACGGGTGAGCGCGATAGGCGAGCCCACCACCTACCGGTGTCCAGGTGATCACCAGGACGAGCACGGCATCGCGGCGCACCGCCTTTCCACCACGCGGTGCAGGGCCGCCAGATTGCCCAGCGATGGCCGCAGAAGCGGCGCTTCGCCGACTTGAGCTCGCCTACCGGGCCGGGCCGGCCGGCTGGAGCGCCGGGCGGAGCGCGGCGGTCACCGCCCGCACCGAGCCGAGCAGCGTCTCCGCGGACGACCATCCGCCCGAGCCCCAGAGCAGCAGGTCCATGCCCTGGACCCGCCAGCTGAACGGCTCGGGCGCCGCCAGCAGCTCACGGACGGCGGCCTCCGTCAGCACGGCCCGGAGGTGGTACGGATCGGACGCGTAGGTCTCGTGGCCGCTGTCGAACCGTGCCACACCAGTGGCGAACCGGCCGTCGGGCACCGGCTCGGCGACCCGCGTCGAGTGGAACGCGCGGCCGTGCCGTACCTCGACCTGGGCGAGCGGCACGGGTAGCGAGACCAGGATGACTCCGTAGACGTGGGCCGAGCCGTTGTACAGGCAGCTGTAGCCGGTCGAGGTCAGCGTCAGGCCGTCGAGCGCACCGGTCACCTGGTCGGTCAATCGCTGCGAGGTGCCGTAGTGGAACGGCGGCCCGGCGAGCGCGAGCGGAATTCCCTCCATCGTGAGTTCGGTTCGGCTCCGGAAGCCATGATGCGCGGTCAGATCGGCGGCGGTCGCCGCGCTGCGGCGCCGGTCCCGGAACGCATCGATGCGCGGTGCGCCGAGCACCAGGGTGACCAGGCAGACGAAGAACACGATCGGGATGATGACGCCCATGGCGCCCTCCACTGGTTGAGGCCGTGTCGACAGCGCCCGCCGATGCCCGGCGGGGCACGCTCGACCGTGACGCCGACCAGACTTCCCGGCACACCACTACTGACGGTACCGGTCCGACGCCGAAGCGCAAGGGGGTGGGTCCCGCATTCGGCGCCCCGGCGCGACCCGGCGGTCGCGCGGGAATTCTTGACGCTCTCCTGACATTCGATCACGGAACCGCCTGCCGCGCCGGAAGCGTTCACCGAGCCGTGCCCCTTCCTTCCCACGATCGTCTTGATGCTCCGTCAGGCCACATGGTGGTGTGCGGCGACGACGGTCTCACCCACCGCCTCGCGTTCGAGCTCGCCATCCGGTGCGGCGAGCACGTCACGGTCGTCGTGCCCTCACTGCACGACGGCCACGGCCTCCAACTCGCCGCGCTGGCCGGCGACCCGCACGGGTCGGTACGGCTGATCGAGGCCCGTCGGCCGGACGACGCGACGCTCCTCGACGCCGGCGTCCGGCGGGCCTCCGCACTCGCCCTCGCCTACGGCGACGACCAGACGAACATCCACGCCGCGCTGAGCGCCCGCCGCCTCAACCCGGAGATCCGGCTGGTGATCCGGATGTTCAACCGCCAACTCGGCCGCCATGTCGAGAAGCTCCTCGACCGCGCGACGCAGGCACGCGACCCCGGCCTCGGCCGGTCCGCGGTGGACGTGTCCACCACGGTGCTCTCCGACATCGGCACCGCCGCTCCCGAGCTCGTCGCCGCCGCCTTCGACGGCTCGACGAACGTCATCGCCGCCGACGGCCTGCTGCTGCACCCCGCGGACCGGCCGGCCGGCACGCCGCCCCGCCTCACCGACCTCTGCGTCCTCGCCGTCATGTCCGGCGGAGCCGCCGACGACCCCGCCAGCGAGGACAGCGCCGAGTACCCCGGCGAGGGCGGCACCCAACTGCTGCCCGACGACCGCACGGTGGACCGTTCCCGTGCGGTTCGCGGCATGGTCGTCCTGGAGGCGATCACCGAGAACACCGAGCGGGACCAGTCCCCCGAGGGCGTGCCGGGCCGCCCCGGCCGGCTTCGGACAGCCCTGAACGGCCTCCTGGAGCGGCTCCCGCTGGACATCCTGTTCTCCCGCAAGGTGCGGAGGATCCTGGGTGCCATGGTGCTGCTCGTCCTGGTCATGGCCGGGATCACCTGGACGGTGCTGGGCGGCTCCGGCCTGCACGCCGCCTATCTGACCCTGCTGGACGTCTTCACGATGGGCGACCCGGCAACCGAGGCACCCGTCGGACGCCAGCTCATGCAGCTGTCGGCGGGCCTGGCCGGCGTGCTGTTCCTCCCCGTGCTGCTCGCCGCCATCCTCGACGCCATGGGCGCGTTCCGCGCGGCGTCCACCGCGCTCCGGCCGCCGCGCGAGCTCTCGGACCATGTGGTCGTGGTCGGCCTGGGCAAGGTGGGCACCCGTGTGCTCGGCGAGCTCCACGGCCGCAAGGTCCGCGCGGTGTGCATCGACCGCGACCCCGAGGCACGCGGCGTGGCCCTCGCCCGCAGCCTCAAGGTCCCGACGATCATCGCCGACGTCACCGAGCCCGGCGTGCTGGAGGACGCCGGCATCCGGCGCAGCCGGGCCATGCTGGCCCTCACCAGCAACGACTCCACCAACCTCGAGGCCGTCCTGGCCGCACGCGAGACCAGGCCGGACCTCCGGGCGGTGATGCGGCTCTTCGACGACGAGTTCGCCGCCACCGTCTACCGGACGCTGCGCGACTCGTATCCGACCGCTCTCACCCGCAGCCGCAGTGTGTCGTCGCTGTCGGCATCGGCCTTCGCGGCCGCCATGATGGGCCGTACCGTCCTCGGCGTGATGCCCGTCGAGCGCGGCGTGCTGCTGTTCACCGCCGTCGACGTCCGCGACCACCCCGAACTGGTCGGCCACACCGTCGCGAGCGCCTTCCGCGCCGGCCAGTGGCGGGTCATCGCCCGGGACACCACCGCCCCTGCGGAGCGTCGCCCGGACATCGCCTCCGCGTCCTCCACCACCTCCTACGGCTCGCTGCGGATCTTCCCGTCCGCACTGGACTGGCACCTGCGCCCTGGCTACGTGCTGCGCCCCGAGGACCGCGTGGTCCTCGCCACCACCCGGGCGGGACTGCGGGTCCTGCTCGCCCGCGATCAGCGCCGAGCAGAGGGTGAGGAGCGCGTCTGACAACGATGACTGTCAGACGTGCTCGGCGGGACTGGCCTGCCGCGCCGCGCCTGCTGCGCCGGCCACCAGAAGGTGCGACAAGCGCCGATATGCAGCCTCAGCCGCAGGTCACCGGATGCGGAGCGGCCGCCAGGTCACCTCGCCAACTGCCCCTCCAGCAGAACGGCTGCCACGGCCTTCCGGCCCCGGCGGCGGGCACGGACGGCCGCCAGCGCGCAGGCGAGCAGCACCACGGCGGCCAGCAGCCCGGAGAACGCCAGCCCCGACGGACCAGGCCGGTCGGTCCAGGCCCACCGCAGGAGGTTCGTGGTCCAGGCCGCGACCACTCCACCCGCGAGCCAGACGAGCCGGCGCAGGTTCCGGCCTTCGTCCGGCGCAGTCCACGGGAGCCCGCCCTCGGCGCGCGGGACCGGCCCGGTGCCGGGCGGCCAGCCCGGCGGGGTCCACCACGTGGCCTCGTCGGGCCGGTCCGTCCAGGGGACCGGGGCCGATGCGTCCAGGCGCAGGTCGGGGCGGCGCATCCAGTCGCCCCGCCGCCGTGCCTGCGGCTCCGGGTCGAGGACCAGCACGACCCGCGCGGCGGAACGGAACACCGCCGGTCGGTACTCGGCCGGTCGGTACCCGTACAGGTACGCGACCCAGAGTTCGCGGGCGAGCTCGGTGCCGCGACCGGCAGTCGGCACGACCACCCGGGGGCTGCCGTCGAGCAGGCCGGCCAACTGCGTGTAGTCCATGCTCTCCGTCCGCCTCGGTTTCCCGCCATCGAACCAGCAACCCCCTTGCCACGGTGACCCTTTGACGGCATCCTGACGCCGCGCCGCTACTCGGCGCCGGTGCCGGTCAGTTGCCGGTGGAGGCCCCAGAGGTCCAGCTGCGCCCACTGCCCGGTGACCCGGCCGTCCCGTACGTTGACGATGCGGATGGCGTGGAAGGAGACCCTGCGCCCGGTAGACGGGACACCGAGGAACTCCCCCACGTGGGTGGCCTCGACGCGGAACCGGATCGTGACGGCGTCCTGCCCTTCCACCACCTCTTCCTCGTGCATCTCCAGGTCCTCCCACGGCCTGACCATGTTCTTCTCGTAGTGGGCGAGGGCGACCTGGAAGTCGGTGAGCCAGCCGGTCAGGCCAAGGCACTTCTCGTTCCACCGGTCGGCGTCGATCAGCCTGGTCGCGCCCTCGATGTCGCCGGCCAGCAGGCAGTCGTTCCAGGCCCGGTAGACGGCGAGCGGTGCGGCGTTCACCGGGCGCCTCCGGCGAGGAAGGCCGCCGACTGCCGCCATATCTTTCCGTTGTCGAGCACCATCGTTCCTATCGATTCCTTTGTTTCGCCGCCGATATTCATGACCGACCGGTAGAAAATCGTGTCAACCCGCTCGGTGTACTGCACGAGTTCCACGAGTTCCGGCCGCAGAGCGAGATAGGCTGAGAAGGCCGCACGGATTTCCCGAGCCCCGACGAAAATCCTGTCGAACCGCACGAGGACCGCGTCCGAGGTGTAGTTCGCCAGGAGCGCGTCGATATCGCCGCCGGTCAGGGCCGCCAACTGCCCGTCGAACAGGGCACGTGCGGGGGTCGTTTCCGGTGGGGTCATTCGAGGTCCTCTCTTGTGGTCGGATTTCGGGCCACGGGAATGCGCACCGTCATCCAGGTAGCGCCGGGCACCGAGCTCGCGGTGAGCGATCCGCGGTGCCGCTGGGTGACGATGCGGTACGACAGGTGCAGCCCCAGCCCCGTCCCCTTGCCGACGTCCTTGGTGGTGTAGAAGGGCTCGAAGATCCGGGTGAGCGAGTCGGCGGGAATTCCGCAGCCGGTGTCGCCGATCTCGACGGTCAGGCAGCTGGCCTGGGAACGGGTGCGCAGCGTGAGCGTTCCCTTGCCGTCCATGGCGTCCACCGCGTTGTCGATCAGGTTGGTCCACACCTGGTTGAGCTCGGTCGGGTAGCCGACCGCGTCCGGGAGGTCCGGCGCGTAGTCACGGACGATCCGGATGCCGGCTAGCTTCGGCCTCAGCATGGTGAGAGTGGCCTCCAGGCCGTCCACGACGGGGAACCTCCCCTCCGGAGCGCCGCCGAGGTTGGCGTAGTCCCGGGTCGCGGCCACCAGCACCGAGATGCGCGGGCCCGCCGTCCGCAGCTCGTCCGTCAGTGCGCGGGCCTCCACGAGCGCGGACAGCTGGCCGAGGGCTGCCGGGAGGACGGCCGGGCACATGCCGGAGACCCGATCGGCCAGCCAGTCGCCGCCGTGCCCCCGCTCGGCCAGGGCCAGGGCGAGCGGGGCGGGCATCGGCGCACGCCGCTGCTCGGCCCAGTCGGCCAGCTCGTCCTCCAGGTCGGCGAGTGCGACGGGATCGGTTTCGGTCGTGAGAGGCGTCCGGCGGATCTCCGTCGCGAGGCTGCGGAGGGCGTCCGCCTCCCGCTCGTCTGCCGTGGCACCCCAGCGCTGTGCGGCGTCGGCGAGCCGGTCGATCACCGGGCCGAGGTCCTGCGCGGCGCGGGCCACGGCCGCGGCCGGGTTGTTGAGCTCGTGGGCCAGGCCTGCCGCGAGTGTCCCCAGGGCCATCACGGTGGCCCTGCCCCTGGCCTGGACCTCGGAGGCGGTGATCCGCCAGGCGAGGACGGGCAGCAGCACCCGGGCGACGCTCGGGCAGCGCGCCAGCATGTCGAGGAAGACGTGCTTCGGGTAGCCGAGAACGGCCGTGCGGCCGACTGCAGTGGCGGTGGCCACGTAGTTGCCGCCGGTCAGCAGCGGCAGTTCCCCGGTGAACCGGTGGGCCGCCGAGGGTTTGCCGTCGTGCTCGCCGCCGGTGCCCGGGCCGGCCCGGTGCCGGGTGAGCAACTCCTCGCGGCCGTCCACCACCTTGGTGACGGCCAGCTCTCCGTCGAGCAGCACGTGGAAGTGGGTCGCGGCATCGCCGTCGCGGAAAAGGACCTCGCCGTCGCCGAGCACCCGCTCCTCGGTCACCGAGGTGAGCCAGCCCAGCTGGCCGTCCGTCAACTCCGCGAAGAGTTCGATCTCCCGGAGCCGCTCGCCGCACGGCACGGCGGCGCCGCTCACCGGGACCCGATCAGCGGTCGCCGCTGCTGCGGCAGCGCCCGCCGCGGGAGCCTGGCCAGGACCGAGATCGCGTGCGCTATGGAGACGAGCGTGGCGTGGTGGTGCCAGCCGCGGAAGGAGCGCCCGGCGAAGTCGCGGATGCCCACCCCGTCGCAGACGTCCCGGAGGTCCCGGGAAACTCGCCTGGTCAGCTTGGCGATCCGGAACAGGGCCGAGGACGAGAGGTGGTCGAGGTTGGAGAGCCAGAACTCGCTGGGCCGCGGGTTGGCCGGGTCCGTCCAGGCGCCCACCAGGAAGAGCGGCGGCACCCCCGTCCCGCGTCCGGTACGGATCGCGGCCATGGGCAGCCCGACGCGCACGCCGACCACCCTGGCCACCCGGTGCCGGGCGTGCCCGCCGTCGCGCCACTCCACGGCTCCGCCCAGCTCCTTCACTCCCTCGACCAGCTGATTCGCAGGCAGCCAGCGCCCCTCTCCGGCGGGCAGCCGGAGGTCGGCGGGGGCCACCGGGAGGGAGCCGTCGACGCGCAGCACGAACGGAATCCGGCGCGGGGTGAACGCTCGGAAGACCTCGGCGAGGTCGCTCTCGCCGACCGCCATCACGACGGGTCGCGGGGTGAGCCGCCAGCCCTCGACCATCGAGACGACCGAGCCCACCGCGCACTGCACCGGGGTCTGCGATCTGACGTGGTCGGGGATCGCGGCTCGTCTTCGCTGTTCCGGGCCGGCCACCCAGGTGGCGGGCAGCGCGAGCTGCCAGTCCACCGGGCAGCTGGCGTCCTCCGACGCCAGCCAGACACCGGTGCTCTGCTGGCAGTTGGTCACGCGTCCGAGACCGGAGACGAACTGGCGCTCGACGCCGACCGAGTGCTTTCCGGCCTTGGGCACGGCAAGCGGTTCGACGATCCAGGCGAGCGGCTGGAGTTCGCGCTCTATGAACCGGGCCAGGGACTGGCGTACCGGCTTCCACTCCCACGGGGAAGTGGTGATGAACTGTTGGAGGCTCTGCATCGCGCTGCCGTCGGCGGCCTCGGCGATGCCCTTCATCGTCTTGCGGCCCTCTGCCCGGAGCAGCCCGCGGACGTAGAGCTCGCCCCAGCGCCGCTGATCACTGCGCGGCATCGAAGAGAGCAGCTGCCTGCACAACCGGTCCACCTGGTCCTGAGAAAGGTACTGCGGATTGAGGCCTTCGATTCCGGCTTCCACCACTCATCCCTTCTCGCAGCAACGCACGAATACCTTGCCCGGCGGCGCTTTCGCCATTCCGGGCATGGCAGAGCACGGGAAACAACCGTTCTGTGGCGCGTTTCCCCAAGGCGAACTGCACTGCTACGTTCGCCCGACATTAGACCAGACTGCCGCGGCCGGCCTGGCCTTTGGCCGACGATTTAGCGAGTTTCATATGCGGCGCACCGCCGACGGGCCGGTGCTGTGAAACGTGCGACTGAAACGCATTGTTGGCACAGCGTACGGACCGTTTTCTCTTCACCGGCCAACCGGAAAAGCCGTACAGAAAAATGCGCCTGCCGCCCGCCGGAACGGTGACGGCCGCCGTTCTGTCGACGGCGGGCACGGCCGCCCTGACCGCGGCCACTGCAATGGATGCCCTGGGTGGGGGTCTCCTAACCTCCGAGTTTCAGTTGGGGTTTGGCCGAGTCGGGTTGATCGTCGGGGCGGTGGTGCGTGACCTGTTCGCGGCGGGGTGGGCATGGCGAGGGCCCGACGCGCGGTCGGGTCTCCTTGAGTCAGGAACGCTTTGGCGCCGCCCCCGCGCTGTCAGCGCGGATGAGGATCAGGGGCCGTGGCGGTGGGCGTCGGGGATCTGCGCGAGGGCCTCGTCGATGACCGTGATGTGGTCGGCGGCGGTATCGCTCCAGCGTTGCCCGGTCGCAGGAGACCGGCCAGGGCCTCACCGGTGTGGTCGAGGAAGCAGAGTATCGGGTGGTAGCCGAAGCCGCGCTCGTAGGTGGCGGCGGCCTCCTCCTTCTCCGAGTGGCAGGTGACCGGGGTCGCGTCGATGTCCAGGACCAGGCCCGGCAGTTCGCTTCCTCCGGCAAGGGCCGGCGGTATCCCGTCCCTGGTCTCGACGCCTGCGACCAGGCGACCTCGCGGGCCCTGGCGCGGGCGGCCCGCAGCGCGTTCAGGGCTTTGGTGTCGATGCCGGCCAGAACGTGCCAGGCGGTGGGAGTGGAGGCGACGGGGCCGAACACCTGGTGCTGGTGCGCACCCGGGCCAGCACCGGGACTGCCTCGCCGGCGTCGGCGAGCATCACCGCCAGGTCGACGGCGACGCGGCCGGGGGCGCGCCCGGTCCCGCGTGGTCTGAGACGGCGGAGGGCGTCGGTGAAGACGCTGGTGAGCGTGGTGGCATCGGCCAGATCCGCCAGCAGGCGCGGTCCGGCGTGACTGACGACCCCGCGCCCGTCGGCGGTGACGACGAGCTTGGGGCTGGACCGCGCAGGTTAAGAGAACGTCAGCAGTGCCGTCACCCCGACCGCGTCCGGCCGGCACCCGGATAAGGTGATCAACTCCTGTAGTGACAGAGGACGAAGTTGAGGAAGATGCTGTTTTCAATCTCACAGTCTGGTTGGCAGCTGATCGCAGTCGCGGCAACGGTGTTCTTCGTGATCGGTTTGCGGGCGCTGATCCCCACGGGGGCAGGCCTCCCGGACGAAGTGCGGAGCGCCGTCGAGCAGCGGAACAAGGCGGGCAGGTGGGTGCTCTACGTGATGGCTCCCCTGCTCGCCACCGCCGTCCTGGCCACGAGCCTGGGTCGGCCCGGTGCGGCGCTGCCGATCCTGTTCCTGTACAGCATCGCGCTCGCCTCCGTCCCGGTCGCCGTGCTCCCGTTCCGAAGCTGGATGCCCAAGTACTACATCGCCCAGCATGAGAACCCGGGCGCCGAACTCAAGCCCGGCGGACTCATGATGGCTTGGTGCGTCGGTGTGCCGACGGTCGCAGTCCTGGCGTCCGTCATCGCGTTGATGACGACGGAGTACGGCATGCAGGCCAACTGAGCCCCACGGCGTGCTTTCCTGGTGGTACGACGAAGACCTTGGACAAGCCTCGTCGTCCCAGTTCAGAAGGCACTTTCGCGTTCCCGACCACGATTCGGTCCAGCCCCAGCTGAAACGCGCAGGCTAACCCTGTCCCTGCTACCGGCGGTCCCCACCGCGATGACCGGTCCGCCGATCTCTCGGCGTGCCGTCCGGGCGCCGTTCATTCTCGCGACAGCACCGCCTCCTCCAGGTCGAGTTCGTGCATCACCCGCCGCAGGACCTCGTCGTCGAGCTCCCCGTCCCGGCACAGTTGCACGAAGACGCCGCGCTCGGCGGCGAGCATCTCCCGGCGCAGCCGCCGGTACGCGGCGGTCGGCGGCTCCGCCTCCACCCCTACCCCGTCCGCCCGCAGCCGCTCCCAGGCGGTGGAACAGCGGTGCTCGGCCAACTCTCGGAGCCTGTCAAGCACATGCCCGGGCGGCGCCTCCCTGCCGCTGGTGACCAGCTCCTCCATCCGGGCCCAGGCCGTCCGGGCCGCGGTCTCCTGCGCCACCGCCTCCGCGAGGTCGTCCTGGTGCGCCTGTCGCTCGTCGCGCAGACCGAGCCGGCGGACGACGGCGGGGAAACCGAGGCCCTGGACCAGCAGGGTGGACAGGACGACGGAGAAGGCGAGGAAGAGGACGAGGTCCCGCCGGGGCATCGACGGCGGGACGGCGAAGGCGGCGGCGAGCGAGACCACTCCGCGGGTGCCGGCCCAGCAGATCGCGGCGGGGAACCGCCAAGGCGGCGAAGGATCGCGTTTCCTGAGCCGCGCCGACAGGCGACGGGGTAGGTACGTCGCCGGGAAGACCCAGGCGATCCGTGCCAGCAGCAGGGTGGCGAAGACGGTGCCGGCGTACCAGCCCAGAGCGAGCGGGTCGGTGGTGTGGAGGGAGTGCAGCACCGGTCGCAGCTGAAGGCCGATCAGCGCGAAGGAGACCGCCTCCAACAGGCAGCCGGAGAGTTTCCAGGTCGCCCTCTCCTGCAGCCGGGACTCGTGCGAGGCCCCGGTGGCGTGGTGGCCGAGGTACAGCCCGGCGGCGAGCACCGCCAGGACGCCCGAGGCGTGAATGGACTCGGCGATCGCGTAGGCCCCGAACGGCACGAGCAGGGACACCGCGTTCTCCGAGACGGCGTCGGACAGCCAGCAGCGCAGCCGGCGGACGGGCGGCGCGAGGAGCAGGCCGACCGCAACCCCGCCGAGGGAGGCGAACACGAACTCGCCGGCGCCTTCGAGGACGGTGGTGGTACCGCCCAGGGCGATCGCGATGGTCAGCCGGAAGACCGCCATGCCGGTGGCGTCGTTGACGATGCTCTCCGCCACCAGGATGGTGACGATCCGGCGCGGCAGTCCCAGCCGCCGGGCGATGGACACCGCGGCGACCGCGTCGGTGGGCGCGAGGATCGCGCCGAGGACGAAGGCCACGGCCCATGGCATGCCGGGGATCACCGCATGGGCCACCAGGCCGACGACGAGCGTGGTGAACAGGACCAGGCCGACCGAGAGCAGGCCGATCGGGCGCGCGTTGGCCCGGAGGTTCAGGAAGGAGCTCTCCACGGCGTCGGAGTACACCAACGGCGGGACGAACACGAGCAGGGCGAGTTCGGGATCGAGGTGGTAATCCGGCATGCCGGGAAGGAAGGAGACCAGCAGCCCGACGACGACCAGGGCGATCGGCGCCGAGACTCCGGCGCGGCGAGCCATGGCGGACACCAGGGTCGCACCGACGACCAGGAGCAGGACTTCAGCCATCCTGGCCTCCTGCCGCCTCCGGGCGCAACCAGAGTGCGCCGAGCGGCGGGAGCACGATCGCGGCGCTGGCGGGGTGGCCCTGCCAGACGAGTTCCTCGGCCCGTACGCCGCCGAGGTTGCCCACGCCGCTGCCGCCGTAGCAGCAGGCGTCGGTGTTGAGCACCTCGCGCCAGCCGCCGGGCCGGGGGAAGGCGAGCCGGAAGGGCCTGCGGACGACCGGCGAGAAGTTGTACACGCAGACCAGCGGTTCGCCGGCGGCATCGTGGCGGACGAAGGAGAGGACGTTCTCCGCCGCGGCGTCGGGGTCGATCCAGCGGAAGCCGTCGGGCCCGCTGTCCCGTTCCCAGAGCTCCGCCGTCCCGCGGTACAGCCGGTTCAGGTCGCGGACCAGGTCGCGGACCCCGCGGTGGCCGCCGGCCTCTTCCAGGAGGGCCCAGTCGAGCGAGCCGTCGTGCCACCACTCGGCAGGCTGGGCGAACTCCTGGCCCATGAAGAGAAGCTTCTTGCCCGGGTGGGCCCACAGGAAGGCCAGGTAGGCGCGCAGGTCCGCGAACCGCTGCCAGCGGTCACCGGGCATCTTCCCGAGCAGCGAGCCCTTTCCGTACACCACTTCGTCGTGGCTGATCGGCAGCAGGTAGTTCTCCGCGTGGGCGTACATCATCGGGAAGGTCATGTTGGTGTGGTGGTGCCGCCGGTGCACCGGGTCCTGGCGCAGGTAGGCCAGGGTGTCGTGCATCCAGCCCATGTTCCACTTCAGGCCGAAGCCGAGGCCACCGGCGTCGGTGGGGCGGGTGACGCCGTCCCAGGCGGTGGACTCCTCGGCGATGGTGACCACGCCGGGGCAGCGGCGGTAGACGGTGGCGTTGAGCTCCTGGAGGAAGGAGATGGCGTCCAGGTTCTCCCGGCCGCCATGGGCGTTGGGCAGCCACTGGCCGTCCGGGCGGGAGTAGTCGAGGTAGAGCATGGAGGCCACCGCGTCGACCCGCAGGCCGTCCACGTGGAACTCCTCGCACCAGTAGAGCGCGTTGGCGACGAGGAAATTGCGCACCTCGGGGCGGCCGTAGTCGAAGACCAGCGTCCCCCAGTCGGGGTGCTCGCCCCGGCGGGGGTCCGGGTGCTCGTAGAGCGGTGTGCCGTCGAACCGCGCCAGCGCCCAGTCGTCCCTGGGGAAGTGGGCGGGCACCCAGTCGACGATCACGCCGATGCCGTGCCGGTGCAGGGTGTCGACCAGGTACCGGAAGTCGTCCGGGGTACCGAAGCGGGCGGTCGGGGCGTAGTAGGAGGAAACCTGGTAGCCCCAGGAGCCGCCGAAGGGATGCTCGGCGACGGGCAGGAACTCGACGTGGGTGAAGCCCAGGTCCTTGACGTACGCGGACAGCTCGTCGGCCAGCTGCCGGTACGTCAGACCAGGGCGCCAGGAGCCGAGGTGGACTTCGTAGATACTCATCGGCGCCTCGTGCGCCGCAGGGGCGGTACGGCCGGCCATCCAGGCGTCGTCTGTCCAGCGGTGGCGGGACGAGTGGATCCGTGACGCCGTCCCGGGCGGGCACTCGGCGGCGAAGGCGAACGGGTCCGCCTTCTGCCGCCACGTGTTGTCCGGGCCGAGGATCTCGTACTTGTAGAGGTCGCCCTCGCCCGCCCCCGGGGCGAAGAGCTCCCACACCCCGGAGCGCCGCCGCATCTCGTGCCCGCGGCCGTCCCAGCCGTTGAAGTCGCCGATCACCCGCACCCCTCGGGCGTTGGGTGCCCACACGGCGAACGAGGTGCCCCCGGCGCTGGGGTGGGCCCCCAACACCTGCCAGAGCTGCTCGTGCCGTCCCTCACCGATCAGGTGGAGGTGGAGGTCGAGCTCTCCGATGGCCGGGCCAGCAACGGTCACGGCGCCTTCCTCGTCAGCGGGCGGATCGTGAAGATGTGCGCGACCTGGTCCGTGTGCGGGTCGAGCCGTATGTAGTTCTCGCGCTCCCAGCGGTACGAGGCGCCGCTCAGCTCGTCGCGGACGTCGAAGGCGGCGTCCGGCGCCAGGCCGAGCTCGGGCAGGTCGAGGGAGACGATGCCCTCCTGGGGCCGGTGCGGGTCGAGGTTGAGCACGACCAGCACCGTGTCCGCGCCCAGCCGCTTGGAGAAGGTCACGACCGACCGGTTGTCGCAGGAGTGGAAGCGCAGGTTGCGCAGGTGGTGCAGGGCGGGGTGCTCCTCACGGATCCGGTTGAGCGCGGTGATCAGCGGAGTGAGCGGCGCGGCCGACCAGTCCCGCGGCCGGTACTGGTACTTCTCGGAGTTGGCGTACTCCTCGCTGCGCGGCCCGGTGGCCTCCGCCTCGCAGAGCTCGTAGCCGGCGTAGACGCCCCAGGAGGGGCCGGCCGTCGCGGCCAGCACCGCTCGGACCGAGAAGGCCGCCCGACCGCCCTGCTGGAGGTAACCGGACAGGATGTCAGGGGTGTTGACGAAGAGGTTGGGCCTCAGGTACGCCGCCGACTCCTCACCGCCGAGGCCGGCCAGCTCGCCCAGGTACG
The DNA here is from genome assembly GCF_055579305.1 of Kitasatospora sp. NPDC032757. Lineage (NCBI taxonomy): Bacteria > Bacillati > Actinomycetota > Actinomycetes > Kitasatosporales > Streptomycetaceae > Kitasatospora > Kitasatospora sp. NPDC032757. The sequence continues at coordinate 39,229 of NZ_JBVINN010000040.1, forward strand.
TCTCCACCTCCTCGCGGGTGTTGCGCCAGGTGAAGTAGGTGTAGGACTGGTGGAAGCCGATCCGGGCCAGCGTGTGCAGCATCGCCGGGCGGGTGAACGCCTCGGCGAGGAAGAGCACGTCCGGGTCGGTGGCGTGGACGTCGGCGAGCAGCCGCTCCCAGAACCCCACCGGCTTGGTGTGCGGGTTGTCCACCCGGAAGATCCGCACGCCCAGGGCCATCCAGTGGCGGAGCACCCGCAGGCACGCGGCGTGGACACCGTCCGGGTCGGCGTCGAAGTCGATCGGGTGGATGTCCTGGTACTTCTTGGGCGGGTTCTCCGCGTACGCGATGCTGCCGTCCGCGCGGTGCCGGAACCACTCCGGATGCTCGCGCACCCAGGGGTGCTCCGGTGAGCACTGCAGCGCGAAGTCGAGGGCGACCTCCAGCCCGAGACCGTGTGCCGTGCGGACGAAGTGGCGGAAGTCCTCCTCGGTGCCCAGGTCCGGGTGCACGGTGTCGTGGCCGCCGGCCGGTGAGCCGATCGCCCAGGGTGAGCCGGGGTCGTGCGGGCCGGCGGCCAGTGTGTTGCCCGGGCCCTTGCGGTGACTGGTGCCGACCGGGTGGACGGGCGGCAGGTACACCACGTGGAAGCCCATCGCGGCGATCGCGGGGAGCCGCCGCGCGGCCGTGCGGAAGGTGCCCGAGCTGGGCGGCCGTTTGCCGGCCGGGTCGAGGACGGCGCCCTCGGAGCGGGGGAAGAACTCGTACCAGGAGCCGTACAGTGCGCGCTCGCGCTCCACGCGGATCGGAAACTCCGGCCCTGTGGTGAGGAGTTCACGCAGTGGACTGGCTTCCTGCGGTTCGGCGGCGAGCGCCTCCGCCAGCCGCTCGTGCGCCGGGCGGGTGGTGTCCCGGACGGCCGCCGCCGCCCACGCGAGGAGGGTCTGCGCGGGGGTGCCGACGGCGAGCGGTCCGAGTGCAGCCCGGGCCAGCAGACGGGCGCCCTCCTCCAGGGTCAGGTCGACGTCGGTGCCGGCCGCGACCTTCACCGGGGCCTCGTGCCGCCAGGTGGCCAGCGGGTCGCTCCAGGCCTCGACCCGGAAGGTCCACTCCCCCAGCTGGTCGAGCACCACCTTCGCCACGTACAGGTCGGTGCCGCGCACCCTCTCGGCCATCGGAATCCCGGGGCGCTCCCTTCCGTCCGGTCCGGTGAGCACCACCTGGGCCCCGAGCGCCCCGTGACCCTCGCGGAAGACCGTCGCGGAGATCTCGAATGGCTCTCCCGGCACGGCCCGGGCGGGCCGGCGGCCCTGATCGACCGTGGGCCGTACGTCGGTGATCGGGATGCGTCCGACAGAGGAGGGGAGTTGGTGCGGGCGCAGCTCCTTGGAGAGCATGCTCAGCTCGATCGTCATCGGCTCAGGACCTTCCCTTCGCGGATACGTAGACGTCATGGACCTGTTGGGCGACCGCCGCCCAGGAGAAGTGCTCCGCCGCGCGGCGGCGTCCGGATCGGCCCATCCGGCGGGCGCGCTCAGGGTCCGCCAGCAGCTCGTTGATCCGCAGTGCGAGGTTCTCGGCGAACACCTCGTCGTCCGCGAGCGGCACCAGCAGTCCGGTCTCCCCGTCGGTGACCACCTCCGGGATACCGCCCACGGCGGTGGCGACCACCGGGGTCTCGCAGGCCATCGCTTCCAGGTTGACGATGCCCATCGGCTCGTACACCGAGGGGCAGGCGAACACGTCGGCGCGGGACAGTAGTTGGCGCACAGCCACGCGGGTCATCGGCTCCTCGACGTGCACCAGGTCGACTCCGCGCTCCCGGACCTCCCGGGCCAGCGTGGCGAACTCCGCGGCGATCTCGGCGCTGTCGGGCGTGCTCACGCACATCACCAGCTGGGTACCGGGGGCTAGGTGCGGCGCCGCGCGCAGCAGGTGGAGCAGGCCCTTCTGGCGGGTCAGACGGGCCACGCAGGCGACGGTGGGCCGGTCGGTGCGGATACCCAGCCGGGTCAGCTCGCCGGTGGCGGACACCGGGGCGAACTCGTCGGTGTCGATGCCGTTGTGGATCACCACCACCCGGCCGGCGTCGAGCTCCGGGTAGCAGCGCAGTACGTCGTCCCTCATCGCACCGGAGACGGCGATCACCCGGTCCGCGCCGAGTAGGGCCGTCCGCTCGCAGAACGAGGAGAGCGCGTAGCCGCCGCCGAGCTGCTCGGCCTTCCAGGGGCGCAGCGGTTCCAGGCTGTGCGCGGTGACCACGTGCGGGAGCCCGTACAGCAGCTTGGCGACGTGGCCGGCCAGGTTGGCGTACCAGGTGTGGCTGTGCACCAGGTCGGACCCGCGGGCGGCCGCGGCCATGGCCAGGTCCACGCCCATCGCCTGCAGCGCCGCGTTGGCGCCGGCCAGCTCGCGGGGCGGCCGGTGGCCCAGGACGTCGGGCGACTGCCGCGGCCCGTCGAAGCAGTGGACCCGGAGGTCGACGGACTTCCCGAGCTGCCCGGCCAGTTGCTCGACGTGCACGCCCGCGCCGCCGTAGACGTACGGCGGGTACTCGCGGCTGAACAGGTCGACGCGCATCACGCCGCCCTTCCGTTCGAGGGCTGCCCGCCCAGCCAGTGCAGCAGGTCCTTCAGGCCGGAGAGACTGGCGCCGGCCGGTATGCAGGCCTCGCTTCTGATGTCGAGCCGGGGGAATACGTTCACCCCGCGCAGATGCGCCCCGGCGCGGACCCGCACCTCGTCACCCAGCGCGCAGAACTCCTCCAGCACCACCGGCCGTTCGAGCGTGGAACGGATGTCGACCATCGCGCCGAGGAAGGCGTCGGAGATCCGCGCGCCGGGCCCGATGATGCTGTGGTCGCCGCAGGCGACGCCGCGCAGCGAGCTGCCCTCGCCGAGGTCCACCCCGTCGCCGATGTCGGATTCGGCGAGGACCACGCCTGGGCCGATCTCCACGTCCCGGCCGATCCGCACGTTCGGCCCGATCAGGACGGTGCCGTCGGCGACCTTCTCCGCCAGCGTGCGGCCGGTGGTCTCGTCCTTCAGGTGCAGGCTGCTCTCGTGGATCCGGGCGCCGGCGAACGGGTTGACCGGCGGGTCGATCCGGCCGCTGAGCACCGGGTACTCGTCGCGGAGCACCTCCCGCAGGGTGGTCAGGTAGTCCCGGGGGCTGCCCAGGTCGCCGAACTTGGCGATGGGGTAGGAGGCGACCCGGTGGCCTTGGCCGACCAGGTACGGCAGCAGGTCGCCGCCCCAGTCCAGGCTGCGGCGGGCGAGCGCGGAGAGGGCCGGCTCGCGGGCGATCATCCGCAGCCGGTCGCAGTCGACCAGGTACATTCCGGCGTTGGTCTCGACCTCGCCGCCGATCAGCCGGGTGGTGTCCAGGTCCGGCTTCTCCAGGAAGCCCGCCACCCGGCCGTTCCCGCCGCGCAGCACCACCCCGTACTTGCCCGCCGCCTCCTGCGCCGGGCGGAGCACGGAGGCGAGGGTGACCACGGCGTCGTTCTGCCGGTGGGCGCGGATCATCCCCGCGAGGTCGAAGTCGAAGACCGAGTCGGAGGGGAAGACCAGCGCGAGGCCGCCGAGGTCCCAGTACTCCAGGCAGCGCAGAGTGGCCTCTCCGGAGCCGGTGTTGCTGCTGTCGAAGCGGGTCCGGGAGTACCGGACGGACACCCCGAGCTGCTCTCCGTGCTCCAGGATGGCCTTGGTCTGGGCGCGGTTCTCGCCGCCGTTGGCCGCCACGAAGAACCGGTCGACGCCTTGGCTCTGCAGGATCTCGACCGCCCACTCGATCAGGCTGCGGCCGGCCAGGCACATCGCGGCCTTGCTGCGCAGGTAGTCCGAGGAGTTCAGGGTCAGCGGCCGGGCCCGCACCCCCTGGCCTCCGACCAGGGCGATCGCGGACAGGCTCTCCATCGTTGCCGTCACCTCCGGCGTACCAGGGAAGGAATGATCTTGCGGAAACGTTCCATCAGCGGGTGATCGGGGTGGGCGTCGGCGAACAACCGGGCGCCGGCGACCTTGGCCAGCTCGGGCGTGTAGGGGAGCACGGTCTCCGCCGCCGATCCGTACGCCGCCTCGGCTCGCTCCCGGGACGCCTCCTCGGCCACGCCCGGCGGGACCATGTTGACCACCAGGGCCCGGCGCGGGCAGCTGAGCTGGTTGGCGAACTCGATGGTCTCGCCCGCACCGGTGAGGTCGAGCCGGCAGGACCTGGTCACCACGACCAGGGTGTCGGCACTGGCCACGGCGGTCACCGTCTCGTTGTTGATGCCCGCGTGTGTGTCCAGCAACAGGACGTCGAGGCGCAGCGCCTCGACGAGGCGGTCGAAGCCCTCACGGAGCAACCCGACGTCGTACCCCTGGGCGATGATCTCGTGGATCCCGGAGGCCTCGGCCCGGGCGGGCACCAGGAAGAGCTCGCCGCCGGGCGCCGTGGGCAGTGGCACCGCCGCGTCCTCGACCTCGCACCGGCCGATCAGGTAGTCGGCGAGAGTGTGTCCCGGCGCTTCGGCGTTGCCGAACAGCACGTGCGCCGCGGGTGACTGGATGTCGGTGTCCACCAGGGCCACCCGGTGCCCCTCGTCGGCCGTCAGCCTGGCGAGGTTGGCCGCGATGGTGGACCGCCCGGTGCCTCCTCGGTGCGAGTGCATTGCGATGATCTGTGCCATCTGTTCCCGTCCGATCGTCCTCGTGGTCCACGTGCGCCGTGCGCGTGCGCCGCCTGAGGCTGGTCAGCCAAGTACGGCCGTCCGGTGGACGGCCATCATGGTGATGTCGTCGTGCTGTTCGGCGGTGCCGCTGTGCTCGCGGAGCGCCGACTCCATCCGCTCCAGCAGCGCCCTGCCCGACGGCGCGGGCTCGCGCAACAGCTCCAGGACGCGCTCGTCGCCGAAGAACTCGCCCCCCGCGTTGCGCGCCTCGGGTACGCCGTCGGTGTAGACGAACAACGTGTCCCCCGGCCGGAGCTGCGCGTAGCCCAGCGCGAAGGCGCAGTCGGGGATGACGCCGACAGCCGGCCCGGTGGGCTCCAGCGGTGTCGGCTCGCCACCCTCCCGGGGGACCAGCATCGGCGGGTTGTGGCCGCCGTTGATGTAGACCAGGCTGCCGGTGGCCGGGTCCAGGACGCTGAAGAACATCGTCGCGAAGTAGCCCTGGCCGCTGTGGTTGCGGGTGAGGTAGCCGTTGGTCCCCACGACCGCGTTCATCAGCGGGGTGGCACCGACGACCGGAATCACATGCGCCGGGTCGGCCGCGCCCGGTGGCGAGTGCTGGGCGGTCATCAGACTCTGCAGGCCGCTGTGCTCGGCCGTGTGGCGCAGCAGACTGCGGATCAGGGCCATGAAGAGCGCGGCCCCGACACCCTTGTCGCAGACGTCGGCCACCACCAGGGCCAGCCTGCGCCGGTTGACCAGCTCGAACACGTCGTAGAAGTCGCCGGCCACCTTGCGGGCGGGCTGGAAGCGCACATCGAGATCCCAGCCGTCAGGCGTCGGCAGGCCCTCGGGCAGGAAGCCCTCCTGGATCTCCCGGCCGATCTTCAGCTCCCGTTCGTAGCTGAGCAGTTCCGCCTGTGCCTCGACCTCTTCCATGGAGCGGCCCAGCCTGGCCCGCTCGTAGCAGCTGCGCAGCCGGGCCCGCACCAGCGGCGGGAGGAACGGCGGGACGAGATAGTCGTGGCCGAGCCTGACGTGCTGCTCGATGTCGGCGAACCCGCTCTCTGCGTAGACCACCACGATCGGGGTCGGGCCGTTCTCGGCGAGCCTTCGGCTGAGCTCCCGCACGGAGCGCGGCGGCATCGCCGCCGGTGCCAGCAGGACCTCGGCGGACAGCCGGCCGTCGAGGGTCTCGTCCGGGGTGCGCACCTCGGCGGCCACGTCCTCGCTCGCGAGGGCGGCCAGCAGGTCCGGGGGCGGATTGCGCTCCTGGTCCACCAGGAGCGCTGTCACAGAGGGCATGTCGGCCTCATTCGGGTCGGGGGCGGTGTCGCCGGATCACGAGGGTGGAGGTGTTGTGACCGTCGGCGTAGCGGTGGCTGAAGTCGTCCAGCGAGGTGAGGGCGAGGTGGATCCCCAGCTCTCCGATGGGCCGCTGCGCGAGCGGGACATCGGGCTGGGGCGGCCGGCAGCCCGCGCTGGGATCGAAGGGCGGTGCGTCGTCCTCCATCCGGATCCAGACGGTCTCCTCATCCACCCCGCCCGCGAGCCGTAACTCCCCCTCGGCGCCCCGGTAGCCGTGCATCACCACGTTGGTGGCGAGCTCGTCGGCGGCCAGGCGCAGCCGGTATGCGGCCTCGGTGGAGAGCCCCGCCCGTGCGGCGAGGTCCCGGCAGAAGTGCGCGACGTCCTCGAGGGAGGTCAGCGCGGCAGAGATGCGCAGCGCGTTCATCCGCGTGGCCCGTCCGCTCTCACTCGTCGACGAGCGTGACGCTGCGGTCGAAGCCGGCCTGCCGGATGGTCCGGGCCACCGGGGCGCTGGGGCCGGCCACGGTGATCCGGACGTCGTCGCCCATCTTCTGCCGGGCGAAGACCAGGGAGCGCAGGCCGGCGCTGGCCATGTAGGTCAACTCCTTGGCCTGGATGACGACATGGGTGACACCCGCGGCGGCCGCCTGCTCGATGGTGTCGTGGAAGGCGGGCGCGCTGGCGGCGTCCAGCTCGCCGACCAGGCTGATGGTCGCGGTGTCGGTGGACGTGGTGACCGAGACGGTGAGGGCCATGACGTGGGTTCTCCGGCTTCTTCGGGGTTCAGCGGGCGAGCAGGATCACCGTCGAACGCGGGGCGATCCGGTAGTGCCGCGGGTCCGCCAGGGGCGGCTCCGCGCCGGGCTGGTGGATGTCGCACGGGGTGTCGGCGGTGGTGTCCGCGACGAGGTGCCAGGCCGCACCGGGCTGCGGCTCCGGCAGTTCGAGGTCGTGGGCCTCCCAGTGGGAGTTCATGGCGCAGTAGATCTGCTCGTCGCCCGAGCGCATAACCGCCAGCAGTCGGCTGTCGGCTGACCAGTCCGGCTCCCAGGCCCGCGTGCCGTGCCAACTCACGTCGTTGCCGGGGTGGTCGGCGCCGCGCAGCAGCGGGTGGGCGTGCCGGAAGGCGATCAGGGAGCGGACGAACCGGTGCAGCTCCGCGCCGGTGTCGTTCGGGCTCCAGTCCAGCCAGGAGAGCTCGTTGTCCTGGCAGTAGGTGTTGTTGTTGCCCTGCTGGGTGCGGGCCAGCTCGTCGCCTGCGAGCAGCATGGGCACGCCTTGGCTGGTGAGCAGGATCGCCAGGGCGTTCTTCATCTGCCGCATCCGCAGCCGCAGGATCTCCTGGTCCGAGGTCTGGCCTTCCGTGCCGCAGTTCCAGCTGTTGTTGTCATTGGCCCCGTCGGCGTTGCCCTCGCCGTTGGCCTCGTTGTGCTTGTCGTTGTACGAGACCAGGTCGTGGAGGGTGAAGCCGTCGTGGGCGGTGACGAAGTTGACCGAGGCGGTCGTCCCGCGGCCGGTGTAGAGGTCGGGCGAGCCGACCAGCCGGGTGGCCAGCTCGCCGGCGGTGTCCGGGTCGCCCTTGAGGAACCGGCGGACGGCGTCCCGGTACTTGCCGTTCCACTCCGCCCAGCGCCCGTAGTCGGGGAAGGTGCCCACCTCGTACAGGCCGGCGGCGTCCCAGGCCTCGGCGATCAGCTTGCAGTGGCGCAGGACGGGGTCGTGGGCGAGCTGTTCCAGTAGCGGCGGGTTGGCCAGCGGGGTGCCGTCGGGGGCCCGGTCGAGGATGGCCGCCAGGTCGAAGCGGAAGCCGTCGACGTGGTACTCGGACACCCAGTGGCGCAGGCAGTTGAGGATGAAGTCGCGCACCACGGGGTGGTTGCAGTTGACGGTGTTCCCGGTGCCGCTGAAGTTGTAGTAGTCCCCGGCCGGGGTGAGCATGTAGTACGTCGCGTTGTCCAGACCGCGGAAGGCGATGGTCGGGCCCTGCTCGTTGCCCTCGGCGGTGTGGTTGAACACCACGTCGAGGACGACCTCGATGCCGGCCGCGTGCAGGTCCCTGACCAGGGTCCTGAACTCGTCGGCCTGCATGCCGAACCGCCCGGTCGCGGCGTAGCCGGCCTTCGGGGCGAAGAACCCGACGGTGTTGTAGCCCCAGTAGTCGAGCAGCGGCTCGCCGGTTCCGGGGTTGCTGCGCGGGTTGTCCTGCTCGTCGAACTCGAAGACGGGCATCAGCTCGACGCAGTTGACCCCGAGCTCCTTCAGGTACGGGATCTTCTCCCGCAGCCCCGCATAGGTGCCGGGTGCGGACACCCCCGAGGACGGGTGGCGGGTGAAGCCGCGGACGTGCAGCTCGTAGACGACCAGGTCCTCGGTGGGGATGCGCAGCGGTGCGTCGTCCCCCCAGTCGAAGTCGTCGAAGGCCAGCCGCGAGCGGTACGGGCAGGGGCGGTCCCGGTCGGCCGGGGTGCCCCACTCGTCGCGCCCGGAGATCATCCGAGCGTACGGGTCGGTGAGCACCCGGCTCGCGTCGAAGCGGTCGCCGCGCTCCGGGTCGAAGGGTCCGTCGGCGCGGAAGCCGTACTCCACGCTCTCGTCGTCCAGGCCGAAGACGGTCATCGCGAAGACGCTGCCGATCCGGAACGCCGGCGGGAACTCCAGTTCGGCCAGCGGCTGCCGCGCGCCGGGCGCGAACAGGACCAGCCACATCCGGGTGGCCTTCTCCGAGTACACCGAGAAGTTGATCCCGCCCGGCACGGGCGTGGCCCCGAAGGGCAGCGGGCGGCCGGCCCGGACGCCGTAGCCCGCGATGGTGTGCGTGGGGAAGGCGTCGATGCGCTCGGTCATGCTCATCCGCGTTCCGTCCCGAGAACCGAGGCAGCGCTCTCCCGCACGTCGAAGAAGTCCAGGAAGCCGGTGGAGGCCATCACGAACCGGACCTCCTCCGCCAGCCCGACCAGGACCGGGCTGGTGGACTCGCGCAGCGCCCTGCGGTGGACGAGCAGCAGCGTGCGCAGTCCGGCGCTGGAGATGTAGGGCACCCCGCTCAGGTCGATGACGGTGGTGCCGCTGCGCCCGATGAGGGGCAGGAGGCGTTTCTGGAGCTCGCCGGAGGTCACGCTGGTGATCTCCCCTTCCAGTTCCACGACGGTGACGCCGTCCTGCTCGCGGGAGCGGACCTCGACCGTCATGACCGGCTCCTGGCCACCGGTTCGAGGCGGACCCGTACCTTGACCCGCGGCCCGCCCTGCGGGAGGCGCACGGTGAGCGCCTCGGCGTCGTAGTCCAGGTACGGGGTGCCGTCGAGCTCCACCTCGGAGATCCGCACGGCGCCGGCCGGCAGCAGGTCGGGCGAGACGCGCAACAGCCCGTCCCGGAGGCCGGCCGGGTCCGGCTTGAACCAGAAGTCCATCGGGCGGCCGTTGATCAGCAGGTTGTTGTAGACCGCGGCGAGGTAGCACAGCTCGGCGGAGTGGTACATGCTCATCGAGTGGCTGCCCTTGAGCCGCTCGGTGCCGAGCAGGTAGGGCAGGCCGCTCGCGAGCACGTTGAAGTAGACGGCGCCCTCGTCGTGGTCGAGGAAGAACGCGTTGTAGAACGCCTCCGCGTGCCGAGCGTCGCGCAGGAACTCCGTGCGGCCGGTGTACCCGTGCAGGATCAGGTAGGCGAGGATCGCCTGCTCCTGCTGCCACCAGGCCTTGCGGTCGTGCCAGGTGAAGCGGTGGGACTCCTCGCCCTCCCGACGGACCCGCTCGACGACGTCGTACCAGCCGCCGCGCTGCCGGTCACTGCCGGCCTCCGGCATCAGCTCGCCGATGCCGGCCGCCGCCTCCAGGTACTCGGGCTTCGGGCGCAGCGCGTGCATGCGCATCAGGTTCCACGCGATCTTGAGGTTGTGGCCGACCACCGCGCGGTCCTGCTGCCAGCCGTGGGTGGTGTCGTGCGACCAGTCGTGGTGGAAACGCTCCTGGACGAAGGGGCTGTTCTTGCCGTCGGGGCTGTTCTTGCTGCCGACGAAGTGCTCGACGATGGTGTCGAAGGTGTACTCCAGCATCTCGGCGTACCTGGCGTCGCCGGTGGCCAGGTAGAGGTTGATCAGGTACGCCGGGGCGTGGTCGCCGACCGAGTTCCAGTTCTTGCGGGCCTTGTTGGGGCCGAGCGACTCGTGATCGGCGCGGAACAGGATCGGGTCGATGTGCGAGAAGTAGCCGCCGTGCTCCGGGTCGAGGAAGAACTTCTCGAACAGCCGCAGGGTGGCGTCCGCATCGCGCCTGATCCGCGGGTCGCCCGTCACCCGGTAGGTCTGGATCGGGCCGGCGAGCGCGTAGATCTGCTCGTACATCGGGATCGCGTCGTAGTCGTCGGAGAACTCCGAGGTGAAGAGCTTCTTCTCGGTCTCCCCGTCCACGCTGAGCCCGTGGTACCAGTAGACGACGTCCTCCTCCGGGTCCACGACCCGCAGGTGCTCGCGCAGGTACTCGGTCCCGCGCTCCGCGACCTCCAGGTACTCCTCGTTGCCGGTCAGCATGAAGGCGGAGGCCATGCCGTAGACCAGTCGGGAGATGGTGTCCGTCTCCTGGACGTGGCTGGCCGTCTTGTCACCGCCGAGGCGCAGCTGGGTGCGGTACCGGGTGTAGTCCACCGGACCGTCGCCGAACTGGGCGCGGCGGTAGAAGCCCGCGATGGACTCCAGCTGGCGGATCCACCAGTCGGTCTCCTCGAAGCGGTACGCGTCCGGCCGGCGGCCGAGGAAGATCAGCCGCTTCGCCTCGATCCGGGTCGTGCCGCCCTCGGGGTAGAAGACCGCGTAGGCGAAGAGGAACCGGCCCGGCGCGAGCATCTCGTCGAGGTGGCCGCCGGCGTCGGCGTACGGCTCCTCCAGGTTGTGCAGGAGCTCCGCGGCGGGCTCGCCGGCGACGGAGACTTCGAACTCCCGACCGTCCGCGGTGGCCAGCCGGACGAGGCTGGTGTGCCGGTCGTAGGCCGTGACGTAACCGGCGATGGTGTCGGAGAACGTGAAGTTCACCGTGTCAGACATGAATTGACTTCCATTCACTAGAACCTGTGGCCTCCTGATCCCGGTATCCCTGGCCGACCTCGACGACGACGCCGTCCGGGTCGCGCAGCCAGACCGCCCGCCAGCCGTCCAGGACCTCGTCGAAGGCCAGCGGCCCGAGGGTCACGTCGGCCGCCTCGCCCATCTCGGCGAGCAGCAGGTCGACGCTGTCGGCCCGGAAGGCGAGGTGCCGCACTGCGCCGGGTGTCGTCGGGCCGTCGGCCTGACTCTGCCCGGCCGACTCGTCGCCGGCCGGGAAGAGTTCGAGGTAGGCGTCGCCGTTGCGCAGGAAGACGATCTCCCCGTCCCCGACCGGGACCGTCCGGGCCCGGCGGAAGCCGAACCAGCGGGTGTAGAACTCCTCGGTTGCCCGCTGGTCGCGGCAGTTGAGGCCGACGTGCGCCCAGCGCATCACCGCGCCCGCCGCTCGACGAGCTCCTCGATGAGGGTGCGGGCGAAGAGGTGGTGGTGTTCCCCGGTGCGTGCGGTGAGCAGGTCCCCGTCGAGGACGACATCCTGGTCCACGTACTCGGCGCCCATGTTACGGACGTCACCGATCAGGTTGTTGTGGCAGACGACCTTGCGGCCGTTGACCACCTGGGGGACGGAGGAGAGCAGCCACATGCCGTGGCAGATGATCCCCTTGACCACACCGGGCTCGGCGAAGGCCCATCGCAGCAACCTGGCGGCGGGGGCCAGGCCGTCGACGTCCTCGGTGTAGCGCAGCCGGTCCGCCACCATGCCGGAGGGCACGATGATCGCGGCGTACGCGCGCGGGTCGATACCCTCGAAGCTGCGATCGACGGTGAACGGCGCGCGGTGCTCGTGACCGGTGAAGGTCATCTCGCGCTGCCCCCAGAGCCGGGTCACGAAGTCGACCCGGGCGCCCTCCTCGGCGAACCGGTGCCGGTAGTAGAAGATCTCGGGCTCGTAGAAGTCGCTCTCCATCAGCACCGCGATCCGGGCCCCGGAGAGCGGTCCTTCCCTGACCGCGACGTCAGACATGGCTCACTTCCTGGATCAGGTCGGCCGCCCGCTCGGCGATCATCACGACGGCGGCATGGGGGTTTCCGGAGGGCACGGCCGGCATCACGCCGGCGTCCACCACCCGCAGCCCGCGCACCCCGTGGACGCGAAGCCGCGGGTCCACCACCGACAGGTCGTCGGTGCCCATCCGGCAGGAGCCGGCCTGGTGGTGGTAGCTGTCGGCGGTGCGCCGGACGAATGTGCGCAGCTCCTCGTCCGTCGTGATCGCCGGGCCGGGCCGGAACTCCTGCTTGTGCCAGGGCGAGAAGGCCGAGGTGTTGATGATCTCCCGGGCCAGCTTCACGCCCTGGACCAGCCGTTCCAGGTCTGAGCGGTCGCCGAGGTAGTTGGGGTTGACGAGCGGCTGGGCCAGCGCGTCCGCCTGGGCGAGCCTGACCCAGCCTCGCGAGGCCGGGCGTACCACGCCGGGCAGGACGCTCACCGTGTCCGGGTGCTCCTCGCCCGCCGCACTGTCGAAGGGCGCGTGCACGAAAGCGAGTTGCAGGTCCGGCGCGGGCAGCCCCGGGGCGGAGGAGAGGAACAGCACGCTCTCCGAGAGGTTCTGCCGGGCGGCCGGCACGGGGGTGCGCGACTCGCACATCACCGCGGTGAGTACGTGGTTGTGGAAGTTCTCCCCCACCCCGGGCAGAGCCGCGTTGACGGTAATGCCGAAGGCCCTCAGGTGGTCGGGGTTGCCGATGCCGGAGAGCAGGAGCAGCTTGGGCGATTCGATCGCGCCCGCCGCGACGATCACCTCACGGCCGGCATGGACCTGGTGGATGCCCGTACGGACCGGCTCGCCCTGCGTGTCTCGCACCGGCCGCCCCTTGAGGCCGGCCGGTTCCGGTCGTTGGAGGTACTCCACTCCGACGCAGCTGCCGCCGATCACGACGAGCCTGAGAGCCTGGGCGTTGCTGCGCAGCGTGAGATTGGGCCGCGCCAGTGCCGGTTCCAGATAGGAGGCGAGCGCTCCCCGGCGGCGGCCGTCGGCGATGTCCAGGCGGTGCCAGCCCACGCCGTGCACCGGGCCCGCGGGAAAGCCGGCCACGCGGGGGTGGCCGAGCTCGACGCAGGCGTCGATGAAGGCGCCGGAGGCCGGGTTGGGCTCGTTCAGGCCCGCGTCGGTGACCGGCCGCTCGGTCTCCATCCGCTCGAAGTAGGGCCGGACGTCTTGGTAGGACCAGCCGGCCGCTCCCTGGTAGGCCCAGTTGTCGAAGTCCGAGGCGTGGCCGCGGACGTGCATCATCAGGTTGAGGTTGCTCGTCCCTCCGGGCGCTTTGCCGCGCGGCTCCCGCGTCACCCGCCAGTCCAGGCCCCGCTGCGGAACGCTCCGGTACCGCCAGTCGATCCGACTGCCGAGCAGCCGCATCCACGCGGTCGGATCGTCCACCTCGGCCGGGATCCGGCCGGCGCCGGCCTCCAGCACCAGGACGCGGACGTCCGGGTCCTCGGTCAGCCGGTGGGCCAGCACGCTGCCGGCCGTGCCCGCGCCGACGATCACGTAGTCGAATTCCTCCCTCATCACACCCCCTGGCTTTGCGAGAGCACCTGGAACGGCGCCGTGTCGTGGAAGTTGGCCATGTAGGTGATCCGGCCGTTCCTGATGCGGAAGTAGTTCATGACCTCCGCCTCGATCGGCTTGCCGGAGGAGCTGCGGGCCGAGATGTGGGAGACCACCGCCGCCTCCTCACCGTCGGCATCGCCGTCGCCGTCGACCAGGAAGTACCGGGGCAGGTTCTCGAAGGAGGCGTACATCTCCCCCATGCCGGTCATCATCGAGCGAAGCCTTTCGCGCCCCTCGACGCGGCCGGCGAGCTGCTCGTCCATCACCATGTCCTCGGCGAACAGGTCGCACCAGCTGTCCCAGTCACCGTCGTTGGCGTGGACGTAGTAACTGGCCAGCACCTCACGGGTCTTCATCGTCTCTCTCCCCGGTCACAGGGCGGCGGAGCCTGGCATGGGCTCCAGCGCGTTGCAGGTGTAGGTCCTGATCAGCGGGGCCGAGCCGCTCTCGCCGGCCACCACGATCCACGTTTGATCGGCGTCGAAGCCGAGCCACTCGCTGTTGGCGGCCGGGGCTTTCCACACCTTGGCCTGCCAGTTGACGTTCACGTGGACCAGGGCCTCGGCGCCGTGGATGTCCGCCTGGACCTTGACCACCGTGTGCTCCTCGTCGAAGAACCGGTGGATGACGGTCTCGTACCATCCGGCGAAGCCGGCGTGACCCCGGAACGTCCCTTCCGGGAAGAACAGTTCGAGTCCGTCGTCGACCAGGAACCGCCTCATCGCGTCCACGTCGTCGTGGCGGTCCAGTGCGGCGTACCACTGTTCGGCGAGGGCCCGGACAGCCTGCTCGGTGAGGGGCGGGGCGAAGGTGCCCTCCGGCATTGCGAGACTCCTTGGCATGTCGTCAGACCTGGAGGTCGACCAGGAAGGGACCGGTGGCGGCGAGCATCCGCTCCACCGCGGCCGCGGCCTCCTCGGGCTTCTCCACCCGGATGCCGTCGGCACCCAGCGCCTTGGCCAGCTCGGCGAAGCGGATGTCCGGGCGGGACAGGTCGAAGGAGGACGGGAACTCGTGCGCCGGGATGTCCCGTTCCTTCCAGTACTGGGCGATGTTGTCGTCCAACAGCCGGTACTTGCGGTTGTTGCACACCACGAACTTTGCCGCGACCCCGTGCCGGGCGGCCGTCCAGAGCGCCTGGTAGGTGTACATCGCGCCGCCGTCGCCGGTGAAGCCCACAACCGTGCGGTCCGGGTGTGCCATCTTCGCGCCCACCGCGCCCGGGATGCCGACGCCGAGGGAGCCGCCCCGGGTGAGGAAGTAGTCGCCCGGCCGGTCCGGGGGCAGGTGTTTCACGACGGCCGGCGAGGAGGTGAGCGCCTCGTCGAAGACGATCAGGTCTCCGCCGGTCTGACGGGCGAGTTCCTGGACGAACCGCTCCAGCGTCGATTCCCCGGCACTCACCGTCTGCCGCTCGGCCTGACGCGCGGACAATCGCGACGCTGCCGCACTCTTCTGATGGAAAGTCAGTTCCTTGCGGAGCTCTGCCGTCAGGGCGGCCAGTGTCAGCTTGGGGTCCGCCACCAGGCCGAGGTCCACCGGGTGGTTCTTGGCGATCTCGTGCGCGTTGAGGTCCACGTGGACGATCCGCGCATCCGGCCGGAACGGATCGGTGAGCGTGGGGAAGACCTCGGGGAAGACGTAGGTGCCCACGATCAGCACGGCGTCCGCCTCCGCGACCACGGCCGCACTGCGCTCGCCGAACATGTGGCCGAGCTGGCCGCGTGACAGCGGGTGCGAGGCCGGCATGTTGACCTCGGAGGAGTCCACGCACCAGACGTCGGCGCCGAGGAGTTCGGCCACCTCGACGAGCTCCGCCTGCGCTCCGGCCGTCGATACTCCGTCACCCGCCAGGACGAGCGGACGCTCGGCTCCGGCCAGCAGCCCGGCGGCCCGGGTCACCGCCTCCCGCGACGGGGCGGAAGCGGTGACGGGCAGGGAGGAGGGGATGACCGGCTCGTCATTGGGCTCGTCGAGGACGTCCATCGGCAGGGCCACGAAAACCGGTCCGCGCGGCTCCGTCATCGCGATCTTCACCGCGCGGCGGACCACCCGCAGCACTGAGCGCGGATCGGTCACCCGGGTCGCGTACTTGGTCACCGGCCGCGCCATGGCGACGAGGTCGGACGCCATCTGCCCGTCCATCGCGTCGTAGCGCACACCGGCGTCGCCCGCGATGACGACCAGCGGGGTGTGGCCGCGCAGCGACTGGTAGAGCATGCCGATCGCGTTGCCAAGACCGACACCCGTGTGCAGCTGCAACAGCGCAGCCTTTCCGGTCGCCCGTGCGTAACCGTCGGCGATACCTGCCGCCACCGTCTCCTGGAGCGCCAGCACGTACCGGAATCCCGGAGCGTGGTCCGCCGCGTCGAGAAATCCCTGTTCGACCGTCCCGGGATTACCGAACATCACGTGGATGCCGTCGGCCTGGAATTGCTCGATGAGTTTGACGTTTCCTGACTTACCCGCCACCGAATACTCCCCTGCGGTTCTCTGGTGTGACCGAACGCCTTACCAGCCGTACCTGGTGAGTCCCTTCTCCAGCATTTCGACCATCTTCTGGCCGGTGAGGAAGGAATCCGGCGTGGAACGCCCGGTGACGAAGGGGAAGTCGACGATCACCGACAACGGCTTTCCGAAGTTGCCGTGGTAGGCGCCGTCCGGGCCGGTCGCGTCGCGCAGGATGTACTCCAGGGGGTACGGCGGCGGGCCCATGACGAAGTCGGTGCCGAGGAAGCCGGTGCCGTCCTTGTAGTCGTACTCCTTGCAGTGACCGGTGACGTGCTTGCCCCGGATGATGCTCCTGCGGTCGTCCCAGTCGCGGGCGAAGGCCAGGCAGGCGACGCCGTAGCACTCCGCACCGACCGGCTTGCCGGCCCGGGCGAAGGCCAGGACCAGGTCGTGGACTCGCTCGTTGTTGGCGAGGTCAACGATCGGGCCACTGCCGCCGACGATCAGCAGTGCGTCGTATTCCCGCAGGTCGGCGTTTACCTGCTCCAGCGAGCGGTGGTACTCCTCCAGCTTCCGTAGGTAGTCCGGCGCACTGGTGTAGGGGCGCTCGGCAAGCCAGGAGTTGAGGTTCAGCGGGTTGTCGAGCCGGTGGCCGCCGTCCACGGCCCGGCCGAGAGCGGCCACCTCGGCCGTGGTCACCGAGCGGCCGAGCGGCGGGTCGACGTACTCCTCGTCGAGGCTCGGCGGCAACGCCTGGGCACGCTTCCCGGTGGGCGTCGCGAAGGTGACGCGGTATCCGCGCCTGTCGAACTCACTGAGCGGGCCGACCAACTCCTCGGCCCAGTATCCGTATTCCGAGAGAACTATCAGAATGTTCTTGGGCACTTCCTTTTCCTCCTTCACTGGCTGGCGTTCGCCATTGAGACTGATGGAGCCGGAGGAACGCTGTCAAATGGCCCCGACCCAGTTTGTGAGGTCGCCGCGAGTTGGTCAGGTCACGCCGGGGAGGCGTCAAGACTCCGCAGTGGCGGCCGAGTTTGTTAGGTCGCCGCATGGACCGGCCACCGCCCGGATAATCTTCCGTCGCCGGCTCGGATCACAGAAAGCAGGCGAAGAGAGAAATGACGATCCCCGTACGCAAGGAATTCGTCGCGGCGGTGCACAGGGGCGACACCGGGGAGGTCCGGCGGCTGCTGGCCGCCGGCGCCGACCCCGGCACCCGCGACCGGGCGAGCGGGCTGACCGCTCTGATGGTCGCGGCGGGCCGCGGGAACGCGCCCCTCGTCCGGCTGCTGCTGGAGGCGGGCGCCGACGTCTACACCGCGGACTCGCGCGGCGGCGCCACCGCGCTGCACAAGGCCGTCCAGGGAGGCGACCCGGAGACCGTCCGGGTCCTGCTCGGGGCAGGCGCCTTCGTGGACGCGGTGGCGGCCACCACGGGGCACACGCCGCTGATGGACGCACTCTGGTACAAGTGGCCGGAGGTGACAGCCGTCCTGCTGGACCACCAGGCGGGCCTCAAGCTGTCGACGCACTACGGCTTCTCGATGCGCGAGCACTTCGAGTACGAGCTCAACGTCAACACCCACGGCAAGGACAGGCTGCTGGAGGCCGAACGCCTCCTGAAGGCCCGCACCGAAGCGGATGCCGGGGCGGCCCGGACGCAGCGACTGACGGCCGCGGTCGTCGCGGGCGACCTCGACGCGGTGCGCCGGCTGCTCGCCGAAGGGGCCGCGGTCGACGCCCGCTACCCGGTGGTCAACGACTTCAACGACGCGCACACCCCGCTCCTGGTGGCCTGCCGGGACGGGCACGAGGAGATCGCCCGCGAGCTCCTCGCCGCCGGCGCCGACGTCAACGCCACCGAGCCCACCTTCGGCGCCGTCCCCCTGCACAAGGCCGTCTACAACGGCCACGCCGCGATCACCGCCCTGCTCGTGGCGGCGCCCGGCATCGACCTGGACTTCCAGGGCATCACCAACGGCTACACCCCCCTGCACGACGCCCTCTGGCACGGCTACGAGGAGTGCGCCCGCATCCTGATCGACGCCGGCGCGCGACCGGACCTCATCGGCCACGACGGCAAGACCCCGGCCGACATCGCCCGGGAGAACCTCGGCGCCGAGCACCCGCTCGCCATCGCGCTCAGCACGGTCTGACCCGCCATCCGCAAGGAGAACACCCACATGCTCGTCTACGTCCAGATGAAGTGGAACCACGAGGGCCGGATCTCCCTCGACGACCTGTGGAAGGTCGAGGCCGAGGAGACCGTCCACGCCAAGGAGACCATCGACAACGGCATGGTCGTCGGCATCTGGAAGGTCGCCGCCCAGAAGCGCGTCATCGCCGTGCTGGACGTCGAGTCGGCCGAGGACCTGGACCGCACGGCGCTGGGGCGGCTGCCCATGCGCGAGTACCTGGAGTTCGAGACGGTCTGGCCGCTGCGCGACTACCTCGGCTTCGCGGAGGACGTCAACGCCGGCTACAAGGTCTGACCCTCCCCCAACACCAAGGAGCAACGACGTGATCCACCAGATCATCCTGGCCCACCCGAAGCCCGGCATGTCGGAGCGGGAGTTCCAGCGCTACTGGGTCGAGGAGCACGCGGTCCGGTACGCGGCCAGGATCCCGCAGATCAAGCGGTACTGCGTCGACACCCGCATCCCCCGGCCCGGCGACGAGGCGGACCCGCTGTGGAGCGGGGTCGCCGAGATCTGGCTGCGGAACGAGCAGGAGCAGCTGGCCTCGCTGCAGGCGCCGGAGTTCCTGGAGGGCGCCCGCCTGGACGAGCCCCGCTGGGCGGCGTTCTGGCGCACCGTGGTCCTGGACACCGACGCGCACGTGATCGTCCCCGGCGGCGGTGAGGCGCCCGCGACCAAGGTGATGATCCTGGCCAAGCGGCGCGAGGGCCTGCCGCTGGCGGAGTTCCGCGCCGAGAGCCTGACCCGGCACGCCCCGCTCGCCGAGAAGATCCCCGGCCTGCGCAGGTACGTCCAGAACCACACCCGGGACGCCTTCTACGGAGTGGGCGAGGCGGTGCTCGACGCCGCCTACCAGCTCTGGTTCGACGACGCGGCGGCCTTCGAGGCCGCCCGGGAGACCCCTGAGTACCGGGCGCTGCTCACCGACCTCGGCCGGTTCACCGAGCCCCGGTACGTCCACACACTCCTGCTGGCGGAGAACTGGATCCTCGGCCGCGAGGAAGCGGCATGACGGACATGGGCCTTCGCGACCGCCTCGACATCGTCGACGTGTGCACCCTGATGTGCTGGCACACCGACAAGCGCGAGTGGGAACAACTGCGTTCGGCGGTCTTCGCGGAGAAAGTGCTGGTCGACTACACCAGCCTGGACGGCGGGGATCCGGCCGAGCTCGCGGCGGACGAGCTGATCGCTTCTTGGCGCGCACTGCTGTCCGAACTCGCCTCCACGCAGCACCTGTTGACCAACCACCTGGTGCGGGCCGAGGGGGACGCCGCCGTCGCGACGGCGGACTTCCAGGCCACACACCTGCTCCCCAACGCGCTCGGCGGCCCGCTGTGGACGCTCGGCGGGCACTACCGGTTCACGCTGCGCCGCACGGCGGCGGGGTGGCGGATCGACGGACTGACGATGACCGCCGTGTGGGCCGATGGCAACCGGCAGATCTTGGACAGGCGCAGCCTGGAGAGGAAGAACTGATGAGCAGCACGCGGGAGATCGCCGCCGGCTGGTTCGACGCTCTCACGAGCGGCGACTTCGAGCGGGCACTGGGATACCTGGCGGACGACGTCGAGTGGATCAACTACGCGCCGGTGCCCGGCTACAACGACGCGATGCCCTGGATCGGCACCTGCCACGGCAAGGCCGCGGTGCGGGACAGCCTCAACGTCTTCACCGGCGTGGTCGAGGTCGGGACCGAGGAACTGGTGGAGCTGGTCGTCGACGGCGAGCAGGCGATAGGCGTGCTCCACGAGAAGTCCGCCGTCAAGCGGACGGGCCAGGTCTTCGAGATCGAGTTCATCCAGTGGCTGACCGTGCGCGACGGGAGGATCGTGCGGTGGAAGTCGTTCACCGACCCGTCCCAGATCCTGCGCGCCATCAAGGGGGCGGCGATTTGAGCGGCACCTTCACCACCGAGGCCGTCGCCTTCGACAGCGACGGCACCAACCTGGTCGGCACCCTGTACCGGCCCTCCCACCGCGGCCGCGGGCCCGCGGTCGTCGTCACCGGCTCCTGGACGACCGTCAAGGAGCAGATGGCCGCGGCCTACGCTCGGCGGATGGCCGAAGCGGGCTTCGTCGCGCTGACCTTCGACTTCGCCGGCTTCGGTGCGTCCGGCGGCGTGCCGCGCCAGCTGGAGTCGCCGGCCCGCAAGATCCGCGACATCCACAGCGCCGTCACCTTCCTCACCCACCACAGCCAGGTGGACCCGCGCCGGATCGGCGCCCTGGGTGTCTGTGCCAGCAGCGGGTACACCGCTGTGAACACGGCGAACGACCCCCGGGTGCGCAGTCTGGCGCTGATCGCGCCGTGGCTGCACGACGCCGCCCTGGTGCGCGACATCTACGGCGGTGCCGACGGTGTCCAGCAGAGGATGGAAGCGGGCCTCGAAGCCCGCAAACGGTACGAGCACGGCGAGCCCGTGGACTACGTGCCGGCCGTCAGCACGACCGACCCGGCGGCCGCCATGTTCGGGCCCTTCGACTACTACCTGGACGCGACGCGAGGGGCCGTCCCCGCCTGGGACAACCGGTTCGCGGTGATGTCCTGGCCGCAGTGGCTGACCTTCGACCCGCACCCCGCGGCGGCCAGGATCGAGGCACCCACGGTGATCGTGCACAGCCGGGACGGCGCCATCCCCCAGGGAGCCGAGAAGTTCCACGCCAATCTCGCCGGCGCCAAGCGCCTCGTCTGGACCACCGGCACCCAGTTCGACTTCTACGACCGCGAGCCGACGGTCGACGGGGCCGCCGCCGTCGCTGCCGGCCACTTCGCCGAGACCCTGGCCTAGCCCGTCGGTCACCGGGGTGGGGGGGGGGGGGGGGGGCCCCCCCCCCCCCCCCCCCCCCCAAAGCCCCCCCCCCCCCCCCCCCCCCCCCCCCCCCCCCCCCCCCCCCCCCCCCCCCCCCCCCCCCCCCCCCCCCCCCCCCCCCCCCCCCCCCCCCCCCCCCCCCTACCCCCCCCCCCCCCCCCCCCCCCCCCCCCCCCCCCGGGCCCGGAAGGAATCCCATGCCCACCTGCTCACACCTCGACCGGATCACCGCCGAGGCACCCGACCATGCTGCCCCGGCCGGCTGCCAGGAGTGCCTGGAGTCCGGCGCGATCTGGGTCCACCTGCGCCGATGCCTCACCTGCGGCCACATCGGCTGCTGCGACTCCTCCCGGAGCCGGCACGCGTCCCGCCACTACGAGGCCACCGGCCATCCGCTGATCGCCTCGCACCAGCCAGGTGAGAACTGGGGCTGGTGCTACCCCGAACGGCTCTTCCTGGACTTCGAGCGCGGCGAGGGGCCCGTATGAACGGGACATCGACCGACGAGACCCGCAAACCGGTGATCCTCGCGGTGGACGACGACCCGCAGGTGCTGCGCGCCGTCCGGCGCGACCTGCGGTCCGTCTACGCCGACCGCTACCGCGTCCTGGGCGCCGCGTCGGCGACGGAGGCCCTCCACGTCCTGGACGCCCTTGACGAGCGCGGCCACGATCCGGCGCTGTTCCTGGTCGACCAGAGGATGCCCGACATGACCGGCGTCGAGTTCCTTCAAGAGGCCGTCAGCCGCTTCCCCGACGCCAGGAGGGTGCTGCTCACCGCGTACGCCGAGACGGACGCCGCGATCACCGCGATCAACAAGGTGCGCCTCGACTACTACCTGATGAAACCCTGGGACCCTCCCACCGAGCGGCTCTTCCCCGTCCTCGACGACCTGCTCTCCGACTGGCTCGCCGCGTACCGGCCCGCCTATCGGGGCATCCGTGTCGTCGGCCGTCTGGTGTCGGCCGGCACGCACGCGGTGCGCGACTTCCTCACCCGCAACGGGAAGCCCTTCCGGTTCCTGAACGTGGAGACCGACCCGGAGGCCCGGCAACTGGTGGCGCAGCATCCCGGGGCGCTGCTGCCACTGGTCGTCTTTCCTGAGGGAGCCGTCCTCGCAGCCCCGGACAACGCCGAACTCGCCGACCGGCTGGGGCTCTCCACCACCGCGTCCCGGCCGCACTACGACACCGTCATCATCGGGGCGGGCCCGGCGGGTCTCGCGGCGGGCGTGTACGCCGCGTCGGAAGGGCTCTCCACGCTGATCCTTGACGCCGACTCGCCGGGCGGCCAGGCGGGCACCTCCAGCCTGATCGAGAACTACCTCGGATTCCCCGCCGGCCTTTCCGGAGGCGACCTCGCCCGCCGCGCCGTCAGCCAGGCGTCCCGGTTCGGCGCCGAGCTGCTGCACCCGGTGGAGGTGGTCGGGTTGCACCGGGCCGACCCCGCCCGGATCCTCACGCTGGCGGACGGCTCCGAGATCAGCGCCGAGACGGTGCTGGTCTCCACCGGGGTGTCGTACAACCGCCTGGACGTCCCGGGCGCGCGGCGCTTCGAGGGCGAGGGCCTGTACTACGGCGCCGCGATGACCGAGAGCAGCTCCTGCATCTCGCACCACGTCCACATCATCGGCGGGGCCAACTCGGCCGGCCAGGCCGCCGTACACTTCGCCAAATATGCGGCGAAGGTCACCGTACTGGTGCGCGGCGACTCGCTGGACGCCGGGATGTCGCAGTACCTCGTGGACGAGATCCACCGCACCCCGAACATCGAGGTGCGACTGAACACCCGGGTCCTCGCACTCGGCGGCAACCAGTGCCTGGAGCGCATCACGCTCGGCAACACCGCCACCGGAGCCGAGGCCGAGGAGGAGGCGAGGTTCGTCTTCACCTTCATCGGGGCGCGGCCCCGCACCGGCTGGCTCGGCGAGGCCGTGGACTGCGACGAGCACGGGTTCGTCCTCACCGGGCCCGATCTGCTGAACTCCGCCAGCCCGCCGACCTCCTGGCCCCTGGAACGCCACCCCCACCTGCTGGAGACCAGCATTCCCGGTGTCTTCGCGGCCGGGGACGTCCGCGCCCACTCCATCAAGCGCGTCGCCTCGGGAGTCGGCGAGGGCGCGATGGCCGTCGCCCTCATCCACCGCTACCGGGCATCGGCCTGACGCCCTGTCACCATTGGAGGATGCACACACCCATGACTCCGGGCGGCCTCCGCACCGCGCTCGTCACCGGCGCCAACCGCGGCATCGGCTTCGAGACCTGCCGCCTGCTCGCCGGGGCCGGACTGGACGTCGTCGTCGCCTCACGCGACCTCGACCGCGGCCGGGCCGCCGCGGAGCGTCTGGCCCGGGCCGGCCACCACGTCCGGGTCGAGCAGCTGGACGTCGCCGACGCGGCGAGCGTCCGGGAGTGCGCCGACCGGCTCGCCGCCGACGGCATCACTGTGGACGTCCTGGTCAACAACGCGGGCGTCTACCCGACCCAACCGTTCTTCTCGCTCAGCGAGGAGACGTTCGCCGAGTCTCTCCAGGTCAACCTCCTGGGCGCCTTCCGTACCTGCCGGGCCTTCGTGCCCGGCATGGTCGCCCGCGGCTACGGCAGGGTCGTGAACGTCTCCTCCGGCGCCGGAGCGGTCACCGACAACATCCCGTCGCCCCCGGCCTACGGCGTCGCCAAGGCCGCGCTCAACGCCCTCACGCTCGTGGTCTCGGCCGCCGTCCCCGCGTCGGTCAAGGTCAACGCGGCCTGCCCCGGCTGGGTCCGCACCGACATGGGCGGACCGGGGGCGCCGGTGGGTGTCGAGCAGGGCGCGGACACGGTCGTCTGGCTGGCGCAGCTCCCGGCGACCGGCCCCACCGGCGGCTTCTTCCGCAACCGCCGGCAGATCCCCTGGTGACCCGACGCGATGGGAGAAGATCCCTACGCCGGACCACTGCCGCACCCGAGATCGGCAAAGCCCGCACGCGCTCGGCACCGGCAACCCTGGCCCTGGGGGACTTTCGCAACCGGCACCGCCGGACTCGCCGTCGTCGGCGTGCTGGGCCTGATCGCCGACGACCTACGGATCTCGGTCAGCAGCAATCCTTGAGTCACCGGTATCGAGGTTGGTCCGCAAAGCCCACCGGGCCGGGCGAGTGCCCGAAAAGGCAGACCTCTCGACCTTGTCGTATGGATGCCGTAAGGAGTCGCGAGACGGAGGTTTCCGGGGTCTATCGTCCATCTTCGTCGAGACGAAATATGTCTCGAGCCTAGAAGAAAGACGATTCTGACATGAAACCCCTGTCCCGCCTGAAACGCGCCCTTGCCTGCGGGGTCGCCGCCTTCGCAATGCTCTCCGGCCTGACCGTGCAGGCCCAGGCTGCGCCGAACGCCCCCGTGGACAAGACCTGCGGAACCCCGGCCGTGCCGGGCGGCGGCAACTGCATGTCCTCGCTGATCAGCGCCGCTTTCGACACGATCAAGCTCATGCGCAACGCCGCCAACCTCAACAAGCTGGACAACGCCGAGTTCACCCAGAGCACCGCGTCGAAGTTGAGCGCGAAGTTCCCGGGATTCAACGTCATGGTGTTCAAGACCGTGGGCACCGACCTGTATGACACCGAGTGGTTCACGAACGAGCACAAGGCCGATATGAAGGGGGTGTTGCTCGACACCACCTACAAGCTCAACCATTTCCTGGACGCGGAGAAAAAGGAACCCTCCGGCTATGACAAGTTCCGGATCTGGGTCTTCCAGGGGGACTCGACCTTCCGCAACCGCGGCGACGGCGGCTACATGAACTGGGCGTTCGTCGGCAACGACGGCGACACCGTCAAAAAGGAGCCGTGGACCTGCCGGATGGGCACCGCGCGGCCCTACAAGTGCGACGGCGACGTGCGCACCATCCACTTCCCCGCGCGGTCCGGCTACGGCAGCAAGACCGGCAGCCTGACCCCCGACTCCAGCAGCCCCGGCTACCACGCATGCCTGGACGTCAGCGGTAACGGCACCGCGAACGGTACCCCCGTGCAGATGTGGGAGTGCAACGGCGGCGACGCGCAGAAGTGGACCTACAACGGTTACAAACTCCGGGCGGCCAACGGCAAGTGCCTGGACCTGGCGGACAACAACGCAGCGAACGGGGCCAAGCTCCAGGTCTGGGACTGCCTGGAGATCCCCGGTCAGCGCTGGAACATGTCGGCCAGCGGCGGTTTCCGGCACGTGACGGACCAGGACGACCGGTCCAAGGACGTCTGCATCGACGACTTCAGCGGCCGGACCGCCAACGGCAGCACCGTCGCAGCCTGGGCTTGCGGGTCCGAGGACAACCGGGACGCGCCCAACCAGAACTGGGCCTGGGGCGGCACCCCGCCGACCACCACCCCGACCACGCCTGCCAACGGCGCCGATGTGTACCTGAAGCTCTCCAACGGGCTGGGCGCCGTCCCGCTCAGCGGCTCCGCCGGCGCGTCGGTCGTCCCCGGGATCCGGGGTGGCAGCGAATCCAAGTGGAAGGTCGCCTCAGTGGGCGGCGGCCGCTACCGGATCACCAGCTCCTACGGGCTGGAACTCACCGAGAACAGCAACTACATGGCCGAACTCCAGCCGTGGAGCAACTCCTCCAAGCAGAAGTGGGAGCTTGTCAGCGTCGGCAACGGCAAGTACCAGATCCGGATCTCCGACGACGACTGCCTCACCCACGACGCCGACTTCAAGCAGCTCGGTGTGTGGACGTGCAAGCAGGGCTGGCAGCAGGAGTGGATCCTGGAGTCCAAGTCCGGCGGCGTGATCACCCCGGCCGAACCGGGCACTCCGACGAAGCCGAAGCCCCCGACGGACCCGAAGCCCGGAGGCGGTTCCGGCATCCCGACCGAGCGGCCGCTGTTCCTGAAGCTCTCCAACGGGCTGGGCGCGTCGGCACCCACCGAGACCGCGAGCTGGGGTTCGCCGATCGTGGGCGGGATCCTCGGGTACAAGGGGTCCCGCTGGACGATCAAACCGCTGGGCGGGGATCGCTACCGGATCGTCAACGACCTCGGGTTCAACCTCACCGAGAACCCTGACACCTATGTCGCCGAGCAGCAGGCCTGGGGCGACACCTCCAACCAGAAGTGGGAGTTCGTCAGCGTCGGCAACGGCAAGTACCAGATCCGGATCTCCGACGACGACTGCCTCACCCACGACGCCGACTTCAAGCAGCTCGGCGTGTGGAGCTGTGAGGGCGGTTGGAAGCAGGAGTGGTCCTTCCAGCTCCTCTGATCGGCAAACCCTGGCAACACTCGCCCGCACATGAGGCCGAGGACGCCCGCTCCTCATACCGGCCGGAGTCAGGGCGTTGGGCGCCAGCCGTACGGCTTGCGCCCAACGCCATTCTCAGCGGGCGGTTCACGAGTCTTTGACCGGTTTTTTTGCTATCGCCTGATGGTGTGGGCGCGGGCGGAGTTCGCCGGATGCCGCTGTGGCTTTGGTGGTCACGCACCGCTGCCACTGCTGCCGACATCGACCTGGCAGGCGTACCTGCGTCGCACGCCTACCGGCGATTGCGCCATGAGATCGGTATCGTCCGCCCCGAGGCACCATGCCTGCAGCAGACCAGCCCGCGCGGAGGAGGACCACCATGGCCGATCGCGGTCCCGCACCCCGGCCGCCGGCGGCCCGCCGGCCGAGCACCCAGGACACGACCCGCCTCGCGCTGGTGATCGGCGCTCTCGGCGTGGTCTTCGGTGACATCGGGACCAGCCCCATCTACACCCTCCAGACCGTGTTCAACCCGAGCGACCCGCACCCCGTCCCGGTCAGCACAGAGAACGTGTACGGGGTGGTGTCGCTCGTGTTCTGGTCGGTGGTGATCATCGTCCTTGTCACCTACGTGCTGCTGGCGATGCGCGCCGACAACGACGGCGAGGGCGGCATCATGGCGCTGATCACCCTGTTGCGACGGTCGGGCTCGCAACGGGGCCGCCGGACCACCGTCGTGCTGGCCGCGCTGGGCATCTTCGGCGCCTCGCTCTTCTTCGGCGACAGCATGATCACCCCGGCGATCTCGGTGCTGTCCGCCATGGAGGGGCTGAAGGTCGTCGACTCCTCGTTGGAGGAAGCCGTCGTGCCGGGCACCGCAGCGATCATCGTGCTGCTGTTCCTGGTACAGCGCAGAGGAACCGCGGCGGTCGGCCGGGTGTTCGGACCGGTGATGATCGCCTGGTTCGTGGCCATCGGAGCATGCGGCGTGGCCGGCATCGCCGACCATCCGGAGATCCTCAAGGCTCTGTCACCAAGCTATGCCGCCGGCTTCCTGTTCGGCCATTTCGGCACCGCGTTCTTCGCCCTGGCCGCGGTCGTGCTCGCGGTCACCGGCGCCGAGGCGCTCTACGCCGACATGGGACACTTCGGCCGTCGGTCGATCACCCGCGGCTGGCTGTTCCTCGTCTTCCCCGCATGTGTGCTGAGCTACCTCGGCCAGGGCGCGCTGATCCTCGACGATCCGGGCAACATCAGCAGCCCGTTCTTCCTGCTGGTCCCCGACTGGGGACGGCTGCCGATGGTCGTGCTGGCCACAGCGGCAACGGTGATCGCCTCCCAGGCGGTGATCACCGGGGCGTACTCGGTCGCCTCCCAGGCCGCCCAGCTCGGCTACCTGCCGAGGCTGCGCATCGCGTACACCTCCGAGTCCACCATGGGCCAGATCTACGTCCCCTGGATCAACTGGCTGCTGATGGTCTCGGTCCTCACCCTGGTCTTCGCCTTCCGCAGCTCCACCGCGCTGGCCTTCGCGTTCGGCATGGCGGTCACCGGAACCATCACCATCACCACCCTGCTGTTCTTCTACGTCGCCCGCGCGAGGTGGGGCACCCCGGTGTGGCTGATCGCCGTCGGCGCAACCGTCCTGCTCTCCGTGGACCTGCTCTTCGTGGCGGCCAACGCGACCAAGCTCCTCCACGGCGCGTGGCTACCGCTGCTGATCGGACTCACCGCATTCACCGTCATGACCACCTGGCAGCACGGCCGCGAAATCGTCACCGCGGAGCGCGCACGACACGAAGGCCCGCTGCGCGAGTTCGTCGACCACCTCCACACCGGGGAGGTGCGCGCGCTCCGGGTCGCCGGCACGGCCGTCTTCCTCAACCGCGGCAAGCAGACCGCGCCCCTGGCCCTGCGCGCCAACGTCGAACACAACCACGTCCGCCACGACCAGGTCGTGATCCTGTCCATCGAGACCGAACCCGTGCCCCGCGTCCCGGCCGACCGGCGCATCCTCGTCGACGACCTCGGCTACGCCGAGGACGGGATCATCCACGTCACCGCCCGGTTCGGCTACATGGAAACACCGGACGTACCCGGCACCCTGGCAACGCTCACCCCGGCCGAGACCGAGGGACAGCTGCAACTCGACCAGGCCTCCTACTTCCTGTCGAAGATCGAGCTCCGCCGCGGGAAGACACCCACCATGGCACCCTGGCGCAAGCGGCTGTTCATCGCCACCTCCTACATCACGGCCGACGCCGCCGAATACTTCGGCCTCCCCCGCGACCGCACGATCATCATGGGGTCCCACATCGAGGTATAGGCGCGCCATCCTGCAAGTCACCGCGACCACAGCAAGGCGCGCCGCATCTGTTCCGGTCCGCCCGGATTCGCACCCATCGCCGGGCAACGTGCGATGGCCCGGCCCGAAGCCATGAAGTTCACTGCGCCGGGACGAGCGAGGCTGTAACGACGGAGGCCGCCGCCCCGGGCAGGGGTGACGGCCTCCGGTGCCGCGGTGCTCGGCTTGATGCCAGGTGTCACCGAGTGCACGCGGTACCTGGCCCACGTGGGACGGCCCGACGGGTTGCGGCGGCGGGATGGGGAGGTCAGTAGGCGCAGGTGGTGTTGCCGCCGAGGCTGGTGGTGACGCTGGCGAAGCCCTTGCCGAGGATGTCCTCGCAGCGGGCGGCGGCGGTGCCGTTGCCGAGCTGGTACGGCGCGCGGCGCTGCGCGCCGCTCAGTCGGGGTGATTGCCCAAGGCCGACGGCTCGGCTGCCGCGTCCGCGCGCCTCTGCAGGAGTTCGCGGTGGCGCTTCGCCGGCAGGTAGGCGGCCAGGCTGCCGACCGCGAAGAGCCCGAGGAGTAGGGCTCCAGCGGGGCGGGCGTCCGCGATGAGCACCGCCAGCACCGTGAAGAGCGCAGCGAGGAGCAGCAGGAGGGCCGGGTCGTTCTGGGCACGGATCCGGTCCGCGGAGGGTCCGGGCATCCGGTCGGGGGCGGGGCGGAGCGGGGTGTGACCCTGGGGCCAGCCCGGTGGTGTCCACGCCCACGGAGTGCCGGCTCCTGCGGCGCAGGTCCACGGCACCGGGGAGTGAACGCCGGGGGTCAGGTTGGGCCTGCGCATCCAGGCGCCCCGGGCGCGCGCGGCCGGGTCCTGGTCGACGACGGCCAGGAGTTCCGTGTTCGGCCCGGCGCGGCGCTCGCTCGCTATCCGGTAGCCGTAGAGTCGGCAGACCCAGCGGGCTTCGGCGTCGGTGGCGCGGAACAGGTGGGGCCGCAGAGTCACGGCAATCCGGCCGTCGAGTTGCTCGGCGAGTTCGGTCAGGTTCACGGCCTGCGCTTCCGGCTCGATCGGTCAGGCGGCCGGGTCCGGCCGGCCTGCGTCGAGTGCGGTCGAGGCGTCGGTGACCGCTCGGTCCACCTCGTCGGTCCGCCAGTGCCACCGGTTCAGCGCCACACGGAGCGCGTTCCCCGTGGCGAACCCCTCGAGGGCGGCCACTGCGGCAGTACCGGACCGCTCACCGAGCGCTCGGGCCTCGGCGTTCTGGTCCGCGATCTCTCTCAGCACGGCCCTGACCGACGTGGGGCTCCCGCCAGAGCCGGTCTTGCCCTCGTTCTTCGGCGAACCACTCACCGCTGATCATTCCCCCTGGGTCGGCAATTCGCTCAAACTAGCTATCGGAGAGCCGAGTTAACAACTCGTCAACCGCTCCGAACGCCTTTCCTGACGGCTTCCTGACGCCCTCGGTAAGAGCTTGATAAAATACGATCACGGTGTGCCGGGAAGCCTGGTCGGCCGGGGGACGGACCGCGGCAGTCGGCCGCGGCGCCCCCGTGAGCGAAGTCCGGGGTTTCCGCAGATGCGCGCGGTGGGCACGGTTCTCCTTCTTGTGGTGCTGGCGACGGCGGTGGCCACCGGTGCCCGCCGATGGCGGGTGCCCGCGCCGTCCCTGCTCGTCCTGGCCGGGCTCGCGGTCGCCCTGATACCCGGGGCGCCGGCCCTGCACATCGCGCCGGAGACCATCGGCCTGGTCGTCCTGCCACCGCTGCTCTACGCCTCCGCCGAGGAGTTGTCGCTGCGCGACCTTCGCGCGGTTTGGCGTCCGGTGACGGTGCTCGCCTTCGGCCTGGTGCTGGCCTCCGCCGCCACCGTCGGCCTGCTCGCCGCCGCGCTGACGCCGCTGCCCGGGTCCATGGCGTTCGTTCTCGGCGCGGTGCTGGCCAGCACCGACCCGGTCGCGGTGACGGCTCTCGGCCGGCGGCTCGCACTACCCGGGCGGGTGCAGGTCCTCGTCCAAGCGGAGAGCCTGTTCAACGACGCGACCTCGCTCGTGTTGTTCCGGGTCGCGGTGACCATCGCGGTGGCCACCGGCGCGGTCGGCTGGCAGTCGGCCGGGGGCCAGTTCCTGCTGCTCGCGGGCGGTGGCTGTGCGATCGGCGCGGCGGTGGCCGGCGCCGTCGCGCTGATCCGCCGCCGCACCACCGACCCGGTGCTGGAGACCGTGATCGCGCTGGTCACTCCATACGGTGCCTACGTCCTCGCCGAGTCCGCGCACACCTCCGGGGTCACCGCCGTGGTGGTGGCCGGAGTGCTTCTCGGTCACTCGGGGCACCGGCTCAGCGACGCCCGGATCAGGCTCCAGCTGCACGCCGTCTATGCGGTGGTGATCTTCCTGCTGGAGAGCGTGGTGTTCAGCATCATCGGGCTCGAACTGCCCACCCTGGTCAAGGAGCTGCCCGGCGGCAGCGGGCTTTGGCCACTACAGGCGCTCGCCCTGGCCGCGGTGCTGATCGGGCTGCGAGTGGTCTGGATGCTGCCGCTGTCGGCGGCGGTCAAACCGACCGGGGGCCGGCCGTCCTGGCGGGTGGCGAGTGTGGTCGCCTGGGCCGGCACCCGGGGTGTGATGCCACTGGCTGCCGCCCTCTCCATCCCGCTGGCCGCCGATGACGGACAGCGACTGGACGGGCGCCCACTGGTCCTGGTGCTGACCACGGCCGTGGTCGTCTTCACCCTGGTCGTGCAGGGGCTGAGCCTGGCCCCGTTGGTCACCCGGTCCGGGCTGGCCCTGGCACCGGAGCACACGGCGCGCGAGGAAGCGCAGGCCCGGGCCGCCAGCGCCCGCGCCGGACTGTCCCACCTGGACCAGCTCACCGACCTGGAGTCCGTCCCCGACCACGTCCTGGACCGGGTCCGCCGGGGCCTGGAGGCCCGCCTGCGGCACGCCGACGAGCCGGACGACTCGGCTGGTGCCGACGTCCTGGCCTCCTACCGGGAGGTCCGCCGCGAGGTCATCGCCGTGCAGAGCGAGGAGCTGCACCGCCTCTACGACGACCACCGGATCAGCGACACCACCCTCCGGCAGCTCCAGCGCGACCTCGGCCTGGAGGAAACCGGCCTCGGCGGGCGGTGAAGGCGGCGGCCGACGATCCCGGGGAGTCCCGCGCGGCGGCCGGTCCGAGGCGCTCGTGCACCCGCCGTGGAACCTTGACGCAGGGGTAACGTCACGCCCGGTCGGCGACGGCGATACTGACAGGGCCGCGAGCGGTGGATCCGGTGGACGGCACGGCCCGAGGACGGGAGGAACCGTGGGAACGACGACCGGGATCACGGCCGCGCTGGCGGTGTTCGCGGGTCTGGGCGGCCTCGTCGCCTACCTGGCCGGACTGGCCGGACTGCGCGACCTCCGGCGGCTGCGCCAGGTCGGCGTCCCGGTGCGGGCACTGGTACGCGAGCGCATCCCCGGGCCGGAGGACCGCTCGGCCGCCTCCCGCCCGCTGCTGCAGTTCACCACCGAGGACGGCCGCGTGGTCGAGGTCTTCTCACCGGTGCCGGCGAGCCGGCGAGCACCCCTCGTCGACGGCTCGTACGTCGCCATCCGCTACGACCCGGCGGACCCCCGCCAGGTCCTCGTCGCGGGTTGCGAGCGCCGCCGGCTGGAGTACGCCTTCCTGGGGCTGGGCGTCGTCATGGCGCTCGCCGCACTCACCCTGGTGCTCCTGGGCGGGTGAGTTCACTTCGGCCTCAACCGGAAGCGGGCATGAGCATTCCCTACAACACCCTGACGCCGACGGGCCTTGTCGCCGACCTGGCCGCCTTGCCAGGGTGGAGAGCTCCAACGACCGAGGCTCCGAGGGGAATTCCGTGATTTCTCGCATCACTTCCCGACTCTCCGCAGCGGTGGCCTGCGCCGCGACGGCTGCCGCACTCCTCGCCACGGGCGCCGGATCCGCAGGCGCCGCCACCGCTGCCGCGCAGCCGCAGGAGGCGAACGGCGGCGGATTCCACTCCGTGCCGGCAGGCCAGGGGATCGCCGACGAGAGCGCCGCTGCAGCCGCCAGGGCGGCCGAGGTCCACCTCCGTACGCCGGGAAACACCCTGTGCACCGGCACCTGGACGCACGCCGTCTCCACGGTGCAGTTCCAGCGGTCCCCCGGCGGCACGCTGGCCTGGAGCTTCCACCTGTCAAACGCATCGAAGTCCACCCTGGGAGCGACGGTCACGGTGACGATGCCGTACGCCTACGTCAACGGCCGGGCCATCAACCCGCCGTACGGCCCGCACCCCGAGCCGAACTGGTACAACTTCCACGGCAGCCTCAACAGCTACCAGTTCATCGGCGGCGGGGGCGGCACCATCCAGACCGGTAACAAGGTCACCTTCTACTGGTTCCTCAAGGGTTCGAACCCGAACACCGCGGCCGACCGGTACATCACCTGCCAGGTCCCGACACCCGGCAGTGCCTGAGAGCACGGGGGACGGAGCGATGAGCGCGAACGGCACCACCGGCGGCGGGCAGCGCCTCCGAATCCTGGACGGCCACCACGAGCTGACCGTTCACACCCTGACGAGGACCACGGAGGGGTTCACCGTCACCTATTCCGTCACCCCACCCCTTCCGGGTGATCTTCGCCCGGTCGCCCCCGACGCACCGCCGTTGTTCCTCTGGCTGGAGGCCGTCGACGACCGCGGCCGCCACTACCTCGACTACGGCGGCGCCCACGGGCTCAGCCCCGACGGCCTGCGGACCGACGGCACCATCTCCGGACGACCCGCCGTGCCGCCGGAGGCCGGCGCGCTGACGGTCCGGCTGGTCTTCCTGCGCGGCGCGACCGAGCAGGCCTACGAGATCGCCTTCCCGCTGCTGCCGCCCCGCTGAGCTGCGGCCCCGGCCGGATTCAGGTCAGCGCCGTCCCGAACGGGTCCGCACCGGACGGGACCGGCTGCCCCTCGGCGGTCGGCACGTCCGGAGTACGGAAGCGGACGCTGCGCAGGAAGGCGACCAGCAGTGGCGCGTAACCGTCCGCCCAGTGGTCCGCGTCCGGGGTGGTCAGTTCGGCGATCAGGACGCCCGGCAGCGGCGGGGGCAGCGGGACGTGGGCCTTGGCGGAGAGCAGCGGAACGTTCTGCTCGCCGGTGAGCTGCCAGCCCGAGGTCTGCTCCAGGGAGACGACCACCGGACCGGCCGGGGCTTCGAAGCCGCGCACCAGCCGGTGCGGTCCGTGCCCGTCGGCAGGGGCCGGCACAGGGGCGAGCATCTCCATCAGGGCGGCGGCCACCGCCTCCTGCGGCGCGTCACCTGCCGTCTCCAGCTGCGTGACGGTCAGCGTCGCCAGGGACAGCCGCCCGTCGACGGTGCCGACACAGGCGCCCGACCAGATCGCGTCGAGCTCGTTCAACGCAGCCGAGCCTGCCAGGTAGAGGTCGGTCAGCGCTCTGCGCCGGTCGGCGCCAAGCTCACCGGCCTGCTCGCCGAGCAAGCCCAGCACCAGCTCGTATGCCTCCTCCGGGTCGTCGGTGGCATGGAACTCCTCGAAGACCTCGGGGACTTCGAACTCCACGCTGCCGGTGGCCGGGTTCACCGCGTCTCCCCTCGGTCGTTCTGCTCACCAGCACGGGGTGCGGGAGGCGGCCCGGGCGGCGGGACCGTCCCGCCCTCCGGGTAGATCGGACGGCGCCCGCCGGCTCGCTCCAGCAGCCGGTCCCGGTAGCGGGCGTACGGCCGGACGCCAACCAGGCAGGACACCGCGAGCACGGCAAGGAGCCCGCCGGCCACCGGGACCGACCAGATCAGGGCGCATGCGGCGACACCGAGCGCGATGCCCAGACCGAGCAGCGCCCGCGGGCTGTACCGCGCCTCGATCTCCTCCACTGACGGCATCGGCATCCGGTCCGGCGCGGGCCGTACCGGGCCGAGGCCCGGCGGCCAGCCCGGCGGTGTCCACACCATCGGACCCCCGGGCTGCGGCGGGCCCCACGGCACGGGCGCGGGCGCGCCGGGGCGCAGGTCCGGGCGGCGCATCCAGTCAGCCCGGGTGGCCGCCCTCGGGTCCGGGTCGACTACCGCCCGCACCCGGGCGCTCCCGAAGCGGTCGGAGAACTGCTTGAAGCCCTCCAGGCGGTAGCCGTAGAGCCAGCACAGCCAGCGCATCTCCGCCTCTCCGAAGGAGAACAGGTTGACGGGCTGATCGACGCTCGGCCGACCGTCGAGCAGCAGAGCCGCCCGGCTCATGTCCACAGTTTCAACTCCCCTTTCCTGCGGCGGCCTTGTCCTTCTGTGAGCCGTCCTTCCAGGCGTTCTCCAGGCCGACGATCAGCGGCCCTCCGGGGACCAGCAGCTCTCCCCATTGCCGGCCGCCACGCGGGAGGAATTGCTGCAGGCCGGCGGCGTCCTTGGACCAGCCGTCCAGGGTGATCCCGGTACCGCCCAGGCTGACACCGTTGCCGACCGCCTCGCGGGCGAACAGGGAGGTGGCCAGCTTTCCGGTCTTGCCCACCGTGCCGATGACCGGGATGACGCCCATGACGTCCACCGCGAGGCTCAACGGCGGCACGTCCGCACCGGCGGCCTTGGCGATGCCGTGCGCGCCCAGTGCCGCGCCGGAAAGCCCCATCGACACCGCACCGAGGCCGGCTGCGGCCACCTCCAGCGGCGGGAAGAACACGCCGGCCGCCGCCACGCCGACGGCGGCGAGGCCGACCAGCGTGCTCGCGTTGGAGAGCAGGTCGCCGACCGCGGCAATCGCGTTGGCATGATCCTTCGCCCACTTCGCGGCGTCCTTGGCCAGCTGGATGTGGGCCGCCGCGAGCTGCTTCACCCCGTCCATGAGCTTGGCGAACCAGCCGGGCCCGTCCGGAGCCGCGTCGCCGGCCTTGGCGACTGCCCGCGCGGCCTCCTGCGCCACCCGGTCGTGCTCGGCACGCAGCTCCTCCGCCTGGGCGATGACCACGTCCAGTTCGGCGTCGGCGGTCTTCAGCCGCGCCTCGGCCGCCCGCAGCTTCGCGGTCGCCTCCTGGGCCTTCTGCCCGTCGTCGAACCAGAGGCCGCCGAGCTTGAGGTCCGGGTCGTCCGCCGCCTTCTTCCGCTTCGCCTTGGCGGCCTTGGCGCGGGCCTCCTGGTCGTCGGCCTTGCGCTGCATGGCCGCCAGCTGCTCCCGCCACCCGGCCATCGTGGCCGAGGCCGACGAGAAGGAGGCGTGCGCCGTGTCCAACTGCCCGGGCAGCTTGGCGATCCGGGCCGAGAACGCGTCCGCCGCCTCTCCCTGCCACGCCTGACCGTTCCGCGAGGCCCGCTGGACGCTGCCGCGGGCATCGTTCAGCTCCTTGGCGGCCAGTTTGAGGTCCTTCACCAGGGTGTCGACACCGCTCAGACTGCCGGGCACGGGGTCGGACCCCAGGGCCTCGAAGCCGTCCCGCTCGACCTTCGGCCCCCACCCAGGGAAACCCGGCCCCGACATCAGGCGGCCGCCTTCGGGGTCAGTGCGCCCTTGATCGCCCCGTCGGTCTCCCGGTACGCCTTCGCCGTGGCGTCCAGGCCCTCACCGATGGCGTGCAGCGTCTCGTTCAGCTGCTTCAACCCGTACTTCCACTCACCGCCGAAGTGCCCGCACGCCCCGTCCAGCGCGAGGTGGCCGGCCAGCTGCGGCGAGGCCTTGTCGAGCGCGTGCATCGCCCCGGCCATGCTGCCGGTCGCCTCCCGCAACTCCTTCGACACCTGCCCGAGCTCACTCGCGTCGACCCGGAAGTTGTCCGCCACTGCTCCCCCATGTACCCCGCACGAATGATCATCGGCACGCTAGCGGCCAACTCTCCTACCAGGTAACCGCGTTGACGGATTCCTGATGCGGCCCGAACGCGTTCCCAACAGGCCGGTCAGGCGAACTCCCGCAGCCTGGGTCGGACACCGAGGGCGACGAGGGCGAGCGCCGCTGCCAGTGCGGCTCCGCCGGCGGCGGCCGTCACGGTGTCGAGGTCGTCGTCGGTAGCGGCGACCGCGGCGTCGAGCGCACGCTGGTTGATCGCCTGGACGTCGTCGAGGGCCGTACTGAGGAGGCCGAAGTCGGCGTTGGACTGGCCGGCGGCGAGGCCGGTGTTGAAGGTGACGGCCTCCTTGAGGCGCCCCTGTGCGTTCATTTCGCGGATCCTGCGGTCGTCCCGCTGGTAGGCCTGGAACGCCGTCAGCACCCGCTCGGCCGCATCCTGCTCGCCGGCGAAAGTGATGTTCCGCAGCTCGTCGCCGAGGAACCCGCCGAAGCCGGTGGTGGCGTGGTCGGCCCGGTGCGTGTCCGCCAAGGCGGCGAGCTTTGCGTTGTAGGTGCCGAGGGCGGCGCCGTCGACCCGGGCGAAGGCCTGGGTCTTGTCGAAGAAGCTCTGCTCGTACGCGGCCGCCCGGGCCGAGTCGGTGAGGTAACGGCTCTCGTCGGCGTTCAGATCGTACGCCACCGCGCGGGCCCGGCTGAGGGCGATCACCGAGTCGTAGGAGTTGCTCTTGGCGACGACCAACTGGTGCTCCGCCCGGGAGGCGAGGGCCAGTCCGGTGATCAGCCCGGAGAGGGCCAGCAGGGTGGTCACGGCCAGCGGCACGTTCACCAGTCGGTGGAAGCGCACCGTCAGGACGCGCTGGAGGGCTCCGAGGCCGGCGAGCGCGAGCAGACCGGTGGCCAGGATCCACCACCAGCCGGTGCCGATATCTCCCCGCTGGGCCGCGTAGATCCGTTCCACGGTGGCCGAGTTGGCTGCCGTGACCTCGTCCACGGCGGGCAGCAGGCGCTGCCGCAGCAGGTCGGTCGCCTCCCGGTACGCCGCGAGCGCCTCCGCCGACGGCTTGCCGGCGGGCGCGTGGGCCTGCTCCTCCAACAGCTGGGCCCGGGCCACCCGGCTCTCGTAGCGGCCGAGTTCACCGATGACGGTCTGCACGGCCCGCTGCCCGGCCGGATCGCCGGCCACCGCCTCGGCGACGCGCTGAAGGTCGGTGTCGGCCTGGGCGCGGCGCTGTTCGTAGGTCTCCAGGGTCTGCTTGCGCAGCGCTGTGAAGTCCGGATCCGCGCCGAAGAGCAGCAGGTTGGCGGCCTGGGCGTCCATGTCGTTGAGCGCGAAGTACAGGTCCGCGGAGCGCACCACCTGGGGTGCGGCCTGATGGCCAATGGTGTCGGTGCCGTCGCGGGCCCCGGTCAGGACGGTGGCACTCACCGCTCCGGCGGTGAGCAGCGCCGCCAGGCAGAGGCCGGTGAGGCCGCGCACCAGGCGCGGGGTGTGCCACCACGACCGGCGGAGCCAGCCACGGGAGGCCCCCGCACGAGGTCTCCAGTGACGGGGGGCACGCGGCGCGGGTATCGGATCGAACGGATCTGTGCCCGCCACCCCCGGCGAGCCCGCCCCCACGACGATCGATCTGCCCGACGTACCCGTTGGCATCGCCGCGCGCCCCCCTCCCCTGTTTTTCACTGGCCGCCGAAACGGCCCCGAAGGAAACCGCCGGGGCTGGGATTCGGCACGATCCGCCGCTCAGTCGTTGACTCTGGCGGCGAACCGTTTCCTCACCGCTGACGCTATGCCCGCCCGATGCCGTGATCGGAGCACCCTGACGCCTCCTTGACGGCCCGCCCCGCGATCTTGACGAACCATTGGCGCCGCAGGTCAGGGCTGAAAGCGGTAGCCGATTCCAGGCTCGGTGATCAGATGGCGCGGCCGGCCCGGGTCGGCTTCGAGCTTGCGGCGCATGGCGGACAGATAGACCCGCAGATAGTTGCCGTTGCCCTCCGCCTCCGGTCCCCAGACCTCGGCCAGGATCTGCCGCCCGGGCACCAACCGGCCTGGATTGGCCATCAGCAGAGCGAGGATCTTCCACTCCGTGGGCGTGAGCCGCACCGTTCCGTCCGGCCCGGTCACCGTGGCCGCGGCGAGATCGACCTCGTACGGGCCGATCCGCGGCGGCGGTGCGGGAACCGACGTCACCGGCCGGCGCAGGATGGCCCTCAGTCGGGCGAAGAGCTCGTCCATGACGAACGGTTTGGTGACATAGTCGTCCGCCCCCGCGTCGAGCGCCCGGATCTTCTCCTCGGTGTCGGCCCGCCCGGACAGCACGATGATCGGAACGTCCAACGTGGAGCGCACACCCCGGATGACGTCCACCCCGTCGAGGTCGGGCAGCCCGAGATCCAGCACCAGCGCCTCGGGGGGCGCCTGGCCGACCGAGTCCAGCGCCTCCTGGCCGGTACCCGCGGTCAGGACCGAGTAGTGGCGCGCCTGGAGACTGATCCGCAGCGCGCGCAGCAGCGCCGGCTCGTCGTCGACCACCAGGATGTGGCTCATCGGTCCGCGTTCCTCTCCACGTGGTCCGTCCCGGCCTCGGGCGCCGGAACCGTCATGGTGTCCCTGTCGAGGGCCGCCTCGTCCGGGGCGGCGGGCAGGGTCAGGAGCATGGTGGTGCCGCCTCCGGGGGTGTCCTCCACCTCCAAGCTGCCGCCCATGGCCTCGGCGAGGCCGCGGGAGAGCGCGAGGCCCAGGCCGACGCCGGTGGTGTTGTCGGTGTCGCCGAGGCGTTGGAAGGGCAGGAAGACGCGGTCGCGGTCCTCGGGGGCGATCCCGGGACCGCGGTCGATCACCCGGACCTCGACCCGCTCGGCGTGGTGGCTGGCGGCGACCAGCACGGGCGCGCCGGGGGCATTGTGCCGCAGCGCGTTGGCAATGACGTTGGCCAGCACGCGCTCCAGCAGCGGCGGGTCGACCAGCACCGCTGGCACCGTGTCCAGGTCGAGCGGCTGAACCGGGGCGTACGGGTCCGGGAGCGAGTCCACCGCGCGCGGCAGGATCTCTTCCAGATGTGTGGGCGCCAGGTGGAGGGTGAGGGCGCCGGCCTGGAGACGGCTCATGTCGAGCAGGTTGTCCACCAGCCGGGTGAGCTTGACCAGGGACTCGTCCGCCATGGCGAGCAGCTCGGCCTGGTCCTGATCCGAAAACTCCACATCTGGACTGCGCAGCGAGCCGATGGAGGCGAGGGCGGCGGCCAGCGGGGTGCGCAGGTCGTGGCTGACGGCGGCGAGCAGGGCGGTGCGCATCCGGTCGGCGGCCTTGATCGGCTCGACCTCGGCGGCGACCACGGCGAGCCGGTCGCGTTCCAGCGCGGCGGCGACATGCGCGGCGAAGGCGGTGAGCACACGCTGGTCGGCGGCGGGCAGCCGGCGGCCGGTGAGCACGAGGAGGGCGCTCTCCCCGACCGGGGCCTCGGTCACCTCCCGGTCCGCGCCGCTGCTGTCCCCGCTACCTTGGCCGGCGCCGGTGTCGGCTTCCGCATCGCTGAAGGCGATGGTCCGGCCGGTAGCACGGTCGAGGAGGGCGACGGAGTCCATTCCGAAGGCCGTCCGGGACTTCTCCAGCAGGGCGGGCAGCGCGTCGGCGCCGCGCAGCACGCTGCCGGCGAGGGTGGAGAGGGTCTCGGCCTCGGCGGTGGCCCGGGCGGCCCGGGTGGTGAGCCGGCTCGCGTGGTCGACCACGGTGGAGACGGTCAGGGCCACGGCGGCGAAAACGATCAGCGCGACGAGGTTGTTGGTCTCGCCGATGGTGAGATTGTGGACGGGCGGGATGAAGAAGTAGTTCAGCAGCAGCGAGGCGATCACGGAAGCCAGCAGGGCCGAGGTCGCTCCTCCGAGCAACGCCACGGCCACCACGCCGAGCTGGAAGATCAGCGCGTCCGTCGTCAGGTTCAGCTGGGAATGGAACGGAGACAGCAACGCGGTCAGCAGCGCGGGAACCACCAGCCCTGACGCGAACCCGGCGATGGTGCGGCGCTTGGAGTGGCGGCGGCCGAGCGAGGGCAGCCGGCCGCGGCCGGTGAACTCGTGGGTGACCATGTGGACATCGATGTCCTCGGAGGCGTCCACGGTGGTCTGCCCGTTGCCTGGGCCGGTGAGGAAGCGGGTGAGGCGGCCCCGGCGACTGGTGCCCAGCACCAGCTGCGTGGCGTCATGTGCCCGGGCGAACGCCAGCAACGCGGTCGGGATGTCGTCCCCGACCACCACGTGGTAGCTGCCGCCCAACGCCTCGACCAGCTGCCGCTGCTGAGCAAGGGCCCCCGACGACGCCCCTGCCAGCCCGTCGCTGCGGGTCACATGCACCGCGAGCAGATCACCACCCGCCGTCCGGTCCGCGATCCGGGCGGCGCGGCGGATCAGCGTCTCGCCTTCCGGGCCGCCGGTGAGGGCGACCACGACCCGCTCGCGGGTCTCCCAGACCCGGTCGATGTTGTGGCTGGCCCGGTAGTCGCGCAGCCCCTCGTCGACCCGCCCGGCCACCCAGAGCAGGGCGAGCTCGCGCAGGGCCGTGAGGTTGCCGACCCGGAAGTAGTTGGAGAGCGCGGCGTCCACCTTCTCCGCCCTGTAGACGTTGCCGTGGGCCATCCGGCGGCGCAGCGCCTGGGGGGCCATGTCAACCAGCTCGATCTGCTCGGCCCGGCGGACCACCTCGTCCGGGACGGTCTCGCGCTGGGGAATGCCGGTGATCTTCTGGACGACGTCGTTCAACGACTCCAGGTGCTGGACGTTGACGGTGGTGATCACGTCGATCCCGGCGTCCAGCAGTTCGTCGATGTCCTGCCAGCGCTTCGCGTGCCGGCCGCCGGGGATGTTGGTGTGGGCCAGTTCGTCCACCAGCGCCACCGAGGGACGCCGGGCGATCAGGGCGTCCAGGTCCATCTCCTCGAACTCGGCTTCCCGATAGGTCCGCCTGATTCTCGGCAGCACCTCAAGCCCGTCCACCAGTCCTTCGGTGAATCTCCGCCCGTGACACTCGATGTATCCGACCACCACCTCCGCGCCCCGCTCCTGTCTGCGGTGGGCCTCGTCCAGCATCCGGTAGGTCTTGCCGACACCGGGGGCGGAACCGAGGTACACCCTCAGCCGGCCACGGCGGTGCGTGGTGCCGGGGGTGAGGTCGCGAGCCATGGGCGCTGCTCTTTCGTCTGAGGGGGCCGATCGGAGGTACACGCATATGGGCGACCGACCCGGGCACGGGAGAGGTTCTCCTGTGCCCGGGTCGGTCCCGGTTACTCGGTTGTACGGCGCGAGGTCACTTCTGCTCGCTGAGCGCCTTGTTGAGCAGGACGACGTTGACGCCCTCCTGGCCGAGGAAGCCGAGCGAGGGGCCCTCGGTGTACTTCTCGACGAGCTTGTTCAGCTGCTCGGGCGAGACGTTCCCGCGGGCCTTGGCAACCCGGGCGACCTGCTCCTTGGCGTAGGCGACCGAGATGTGCGGGTCGAGGCTGGAGCCGGAGGCGGTGACCGCGTCGACGGGGACGCTCGCCGGGTCGACGCCGTCGAACGCGGCGACGGCCTGGCGGCGGTCCTCGACCGTCTTGGTGAGGTCCTCGCTGTTCGGGCCCAGGTTGGAGGCGCCGGAGACCTTCCCGTCGTACTTGTTGGCCGACGGGCGGGGCTGGAACCACTTCGGGTCCGGCTTGGCCTCCTCGTTCTCGTCGTCCGGGTTCTGCTTGGGCAGGTCGTAGTTCTGGCCCAGCAGGCTGGAGCCGATCTCCTTGCCGTCGGCGGTCTTCACGATCGAGCCGTTGGCCTTCCCGCTGAAGGCGGCCTGGCCGATGCCGGTGACCAGCAGCGGGTAGGCGATGCCGAGGATCACCGTCATCACCAGCAGCATCCGCAGCGCGGTGAAGTGCGTGCGCACGGTGGTGGGCAGGGGCTTGGACATCTGGGGTTCTCCTCTCTCAGCTCAGACCGGGGATGAACTGGACGACGAGGTCGATCAGCTTGATCCCGACGAAGGGGACGACCAGGCCGCCGAAGCCGTAGACCCCGATGTTGCGGCGCAACAGCGAACTGGCGTCGGACGGGCGGTACTTGACGCCGCGCAGGGCGAGCGGGATGAGGCCGACGATGACCAGGGCGTTGAAGATGATCGCCGAGGTGATGGCGGACTGGGGGCTGTGCAGGCCCATGACGTTGAGCTTGTCCAGGCCCGGGTAGACCGCCGCGAACATCGCCGGGATGATCGCGAAGTACTTCGCGACGTCGTTGGCGATCGAGAAGGTCGTGAGCGCGCCGCGGGTGATCAGGAGCTGCTTGCCGATCTCGACGATCTCGATCAGCTTGGTGGGGTTGGAGTCCAGGTCGACCATGTTGCCGGCCTCCTTGGCCGCCATGGTCCCGGTGTTCATCGCGACACCGACGTCGGCCTGGGCGAGGGCGGGGGCGTCGTTGGTGCCGTCAC
This sequence comes from Kitasatospora sp. NPDC032757, assembly GCF_055579305.1. Lineage (NCBI taxonomy): Bacteria > Bacillati > Actinomycetota > Actinomycetes > Kitasatosporales > Streptomycetaceae > Kitasatospora > Kitasatospora sp. NPDC032757. The sequence continues at coordinate 82,002 of NZ_JBVINN010000040.1, forward strand.
CCGTCATCGCGACCAGCTTGCCGCCGGACTGCTCCTTCTTGATCAGGGCCATCTTGTCCTCGGGGGTGGCCTCGGCGAGGAAGTCGTCCACGCCCGCCTCCTCCGCGATCGCCTTGGCGGTCAGCGGGTTGTCGCCCGTGATCATGATGGTCTTGATGCCCATGCGGCGCAGCTCGTCGAACCGCTCCCGCATGCCCTCCTTGACCACGTCCTTGAGGTAGATCACGCCGAGGGCCTTGGGCGCCGCACTGCCGATCCGCGAAGCGACGAGCAGCGGGGTGCCACCGGCGGCGGAGATTCCGTCGACCAGCTCGGCGATGTCCTTGCCGACCGTGCCGCCGTTCTCGGTGACCCAGTTGGTCACCGAACCGGCCGCGCCCTTGCGCACCGAGTGGACACCGTCGGCCTCGTCGAGGTCGACGCCGGACATCCGGGTCTGCGCGGTGAACGGCACCCAGGTGGCGTGCGTCAACTCGCCCTGCGCACGCGCCCGCAGACCGTACTCCGTCTTGGCGAGGACGACGATCGAGCGGCCCTCCGGCGTCTCGTCCGCGAGGGACGACAGCTGCGCCGCATCCGCGAGGTCACCGATGCTCACACCCTTGGCCGGCTGGAACTCGGCGGCCTGGCGGTTGCCGAGGGTGATGGTGCCGGTCTTGTCGAGCAGCAGGGTGTTGACGTCGCCGGCCGCCTCGACCGCGCGGCCGGACATCGCCAGCACGTTGCGCTGCACCAGGCGGTCCATGCCGGCGATGCCGATCGCCGAGAGCAGCGCACCGATCGTGGTCGGGATGAGCGCCACGATCAGGGCGACCAGCACGATCATCGACTGCGGGGCGCCCGCGAAGGTCGCCATCGGCTGCAGCGTCACGACCGCGACCAGGAAGACGATGGTCAGCGAGGCCAGCAGGATGTTCAGCGCGATCTCGTTCGGCGTCTTCTGCCGGGCCGCGCCCTCGACCAGCGCGATCATCCGGTCGATGAACGACTTGCCCGGCTCCGAGGCGATCTTCACCACGATCCGGTCCGAGAGCACCTTCGTGCCGCCGGTCACCGCGCTGCGGTCACCACCCGACTCGCGGATCACCGGAGCCGACTCACCGGTGATCGCCGACTCGTCGACGGACGCGACGCCCTCGACGACGTCACCGTCGCCCGGGATGATCTGCCCGGCCTCGACCACCACGTGGTCGCCCAGCCGCAGCGCGGTCCCGGAGACCTCCTCCTCCGCCTGACTCCTCGGCCAGTCGAGCAGCCGGCGGGCCATGGTGTCGGTCTTGGTCTTGCGCAGCGTGTCCGCCTGCGCCTTGCCGCGGCCCTCGGCGACGGCCTCGGCCAGGTTGGCGAAGACGGTGGTCAGCCAGAGCCAGACGGTGATCGACCAGGCGAACACCGACGGGTTCGCAATCGCCGAGACGGTGGTGACCACCGAGCCGACCTCGACCACGAACATCACCGGATTCTTGACCATCACCCGGGGGTCGAGCTTCTTCACCGCGTCCGGGAGGGAGGTCACGATCATCTTGGGATCGAGAAGCCCGCCGGAGACTCTGTGGGGCACCGTGCTCTCGGCCTTGTCAGCCGGAGCGGGAGTGAGGGTGGGGGACGACATCAGGAGAGACCTTCCGCGATCGGCCCGAGGGCCAGGGCCGGGAAGTAGGTGAGGCCGACGACGATCAGGACGACGCCCGACAGCAG